>NZ_JBIVJB010000123.1:1037-10771 GCF_044750025.1 Pseudomonas sp. NPDC088885
CGTACTTCGCAAGCATCCCCCAATCAGTCCCCTCTTCCTCCGAGAGAGGGCTAGGGTGAGGGGCTTTGTGATCAAACATCGACCTGAAAGACCGGGTCGATTACAGATTCACAGCAAAAACATCAGGTCGGCGTACTTCGCAAGCATCCCCCAATCAGTCCCCTCTTCCTCCGAGAGAGGGCTAGGGTGAGGGGCTTTGTGATCAAACATCGACCTGAAAGACCGGGTCGATTACAGACTCACAGTAAAAGCATCAAATCGGCGCACTTCGCCAGCATCCCCCAATCAGTCCCCTCTCCCTCCGGGAGAGGGCTAGGGTGAGGGGCTTTTGATTGGGTCAGCGATCAATCAGGCGTAATAGTCGACGGCGCTGCTGCCGATGACGCTGGTGGTGTTGGCAGCAATTTCGGCCGCGCTGACCGGGGCAATTTCTTCATCTGCAGAATCCAGACGACCACCCGCCGCGCTGGTGCGCCCGCTCTGCCCCTGCTGCGCCTGTTCCTGACCTTGCTGGCCCTGCCAGCCACGGCTCTGGTCAGACACATTTACTTCAACCTGACCCATGCCCTGCTGCGTGAACATCTCGCGCAGTCGGTGCATCTGGCTGTCGAGCGCCTCTCGCACGCTCGGATGCGCACTCATGAACGTCACTTGGGTCTGCTGATCCGGCACCAGATTCACGCGGATATCCAGGCGCCCCAGCTCGGCCGGTTGCAGCTGAATGTCCGCCGCCTTCAGATTGGCGCTGGACAGGTACATGACGCGGTTGACCACTTCTTCCGTCCAGCCGTTCTGGTGCATGGCAATCGGCTGATTCACCGGCACGGCGTTCGCGGTTTTTGGTGTGGCAGCCTGCGTCAACGCAGCGAGACGGTTGGCGAAATCATCAACGCGGGTATCGCTGGTCGCAGTCTTGAGGTCTTTGAGACCGTCATCGATCAGGCCGCTGAACGCTTTGTCGCCGCCCTGACTGGTGCTGTCCTTGTCGGCTTGCACGTCGAGCATGCTGGCCATGCCGGCGGCGAAGTTCTGCGCCGAGGTCAATTCGCCGTCAGCCTGAGCCTGTGCCGAGGTGGTTTTCGGTTGCGCCTGGCTGGCAGCGGAAATATGCCCGCCCTGCTCCATCGCCAAACGCACCGCCGGCATCGAATCGAGCGGATCGGCTGCCGGGTCGAAATCGCTATCGGTCGAGGCCGCCGGGTCTTTGACTGCTGGCAACAAGGCGACCGCTGGTGTTTCGGCTTCAGGTTGCGTCGGTGCAGCGGCAACCGGGGCTGGCACCACAGGCGCAGCCACCGGTTGCACGGCGACGGCCAATGCCGGATCAAGCGCAGGATCAGTCACGCTGGCGTCGGCAACCGGCGTTTGCGCAGGATCGGTAGTGTCATCGCTGGCAGCGGCGTCATCGGCCGCCGCGGATTTGTCGGCAGGCAAGGCATTGCCGCTATCGGCAACCGCCGGAGCCGGGGCGGCAGATTGATCCTTGGCGAGGTCTTTCTTGCTAGCGCTGTCAGCGGCTTTGTCGCGCGCGGTTTTCGCCGGGTTATCGGTGCTGACAACTGGCTTGTTCGCCCCCTGATCGGCGAACACTTTGGCGAAGCTGGAGGCTTTATCTACGGGCTCTGCGGCCATCGCCGACGATTTGGCCGAGGCAGCTTGCGCCTTGGCCTGAGCGGCATTCTGAAGAAGGATATTGGGGGTCGCAGGCATGAAACGGTCTCCGCTGCACGGGGCTCGTAAGTACAGTTGAGAAAGTTGATTGCAAGTGCCGGGCCAGTTTCGCCGAACGCTTGATAAAAGCGTCCGGCGGCCGGTTCAATGAGTATGCGTGTGCTGCCGTTCGCTTTCGTAAACCGGGCGAACGCCATCAAATTCGAGGCTGATTTCAGCGACCAGTTTGACGATTTCAGCGGGACTTTTGTGTCTGGCGTCCGACTCCAGTGCCTGGCACAACTCGGCCAGGCGAACAGCGCCCATGTTGCTCGCGCTGCCCTTCAAGCTGTGAGCGACCTCCGACAGCTTTTCGGCATCGGCGGTCGCCTGCAGCTCCTGCAAGCGACTTTCGGAATCGGTCAGGAAGGTATCCAGCAAATCCGGATAGTTCTCCTCCATGACGTCACGCAAAGTATCGAGTACGTCGCGATCCACATGTGGGTCAGTCACTTGTTCACTCCTTGATCAAGAATTGCGCGGATTATGCCTGAACCTCCCAGAAAAACTCCACGCGGGCACTACGACCTTCGTCCGACCAACTGGCGTTACGCCCCAGTTGCCGCACCAGGCTGACCCCACGTCCCGACAAACGGACATTTTCCAGCGGCCGCTCCATCACCCGCGCCACGTCAAAACCCTTGCCGCTGTCTTCAACGCGAATCACCAGACAACCGCCCTGCTCTTGCGGCGTGACCTGCAGATGCACGCGCACGTAGCCGTCCTGCAACGCTTCCAGCCGCGTGTTGCGTTGTTCGTAATAACGCGCGAACCCCGCCGCATCGCGCTTGAGACTGGAATCGAGACCGAGCACGCCATGCTCCAGCGCATTGGAATACAACTCGGCGAGCACGCTGTACAACGCGCCGCTCTGCCCGCGCAGGCCATGCACTTCCAGCAGCAACTGCAACAGGTACGGCAAAGGGTTGAAGCGCTTGAGCGTGGCACCGCGAAACTCGAAGCTCACCGACCAATCGAGCGGGCATGACTGGCCGCTGTCGGAATACACCGGCGCCGTCGGCTTGAGCTGCGCCGGCGCAAGCAGGCTGACTTCAACCATGCTGACATCGTCGCGCGCCTCGCCACGAAAATCCCGCAGCGCCTGCTCGATGTCCTCGAACAACCGATCAGGCTCACGATTGGCGGCAAACACTTGCTGCAAGCGCTCGACACCGAACAGCTGATCATTGGCATCGCTGGTATCGATGACGCCGTCGGACAGCAGAAACACCCGATCATCGACGGCCATCGCATGCACTTCGGTGCTGTCATCAAAGGCCTGCGCGCTCAACACGCCGAGCGGTAAATGCCGTGCTTTCAGCGGAACCCGCTCACCCGTCGCGAGCCTGTGCAGATAACCGTCAGGCATGCCGCCGTTCCACACTTCCACCGAGCGCCGCAGCGAACTCAGGCACAGCAACGTGGCGCAACAGAACATGTCGACCGGCAGGATACGTTTGAGCTTCGCGTTCATCTCGCGCAGGGTTTCCGCCAGGCCGTAGCCCTTGGCGGTCATCCCGTAAAACACTTCGGCAAGCGGCATGGCGCCCACAGCTGCCGGCAACCCATGGCCGGTGAAATCGCCGAGCAGCACATGCATATCACCCGCCGGGGTGTACGCCGCCAACAGCAGGTCGCCGTTGAACAGCGCGTAAGGCGATTGCAGGTAGCGAATGTTCGGCGCGCTGAGGCAACCGGAGTGCGCGACCTTGTCGAACACCGCTTTGGCCACGCGCTGTTCGTTGAGCAGGTAATCGTGGTGTTTGGCGATCAGGTCGCGTTGCTGCAACACGGTGTCTTGCAGGCGGCGCAAGCGATCCATCGCCTTGATTTTGGCGGCGAGGATGATCTGGTTGTAGGGCTTCGCCAGAAAGTCGTCGCCGCCCGCTTCCAGACAACGCACCAGTGCTTCACTTTCGCTGAGCGAGGTCAGGAAGATGATCGGCACCAGCGTTTCGCCGGCCAGCAGTTTGATCTGCCGCGCCGCTTCGAAGCCGTCCATCACCGGCATCATTGCGTCCATCAGCACCAGTTGTGGCTGCTGCTGACGGAACAACTCGACCGCTTCGGCACCGTTGGCAGCCGCCAACACTTCGTGGCCCTGACGGCGGACGATGGTCGACAACAACAGGCGATCAGCGGCGCTGTCTTCGGCGATCAGGATGGTCAGCGGCTCTTGCGCCTGCATGGCCGTCACGTGATGTCGAAGAGTTTGTCGAAATTGGAGATGGCGAGGATTTTGCGCACGTCGGAGTTGGGGTTAACCACCCGAATATCCGAATCATCACCGCCCGCGTGATCCCGCAGGAGCAGCAGCATCCCGAGGGCGGAACTGTCCAGATAAGTGGTCTCTTTCAGATCCAGCTCGTAGGAGTTTGGCTCGGGGTCGACCCGTTCATAGGAATTGCGAAATTCCTGATGTTTGCCGAAATCGAATCGGCCTTTGACCGAGATTCTGAGCTTTTTCCCATCCGGTGAGACTTCTGCAACGACTGACATTGACTGGCTTCCTTGTCATTGACGAACGTGTACAAGGTTTAGCATCTGACTGACCTCGGGGCAAGAAACTAGCAACGTCAAAAGATCGCAGCCTTCGGCAGCTCTTACAGGGATCGCGTGTAGGAGCTGCCGAAGGCTGCGATCTTTTGATCTTCTAAAAGGGTTCATGCCGTGGCAGGCGCTGCGACAATTCGTCGAGCAATTTCTGCTCGCGTTTGTCTTCAAGCCGCTGGGCTTCTTCGCGGTAGCGCTGCACCAGTTTGCGCAAGCCTTCAACTTTAGCAAACGCCTGCTGCCAGGCCTCGCGCGCCTTATCGAGATTGTTCTGGTGCCAGTTCAGACTCTGCCGCTGCTGATCAACAGCCGTATCGAGTTGCGCCAGAAACCCCTGAAAACCCAGCAGCCACTGCCCGGTCACGCCGGTGCTGCCGCGCACGATCCACTGCTCGGAATAATCCAGACGAAAGGCATTGAGGTCGGCGAGTTTGCTTTCGGCCACCTTCACCTGGCCCTGAAAGTAACCGAGGCGCTGCACGGCGGTTTTCTCGGCTTTTTCAGCCATGTCCACCACCGGCGCCAGACGCGCGGCTCGACTGACGGCAGCCATGACCGGTTACCCGCCCGCCGCTGGGGCGAACAGGGTTTCCAGGTAGGCCTGACTTTCACCCATGTTGATTTTGTCGTTGAGCCCCTGACGCTGGTAGCGCACCAACTGCGGGTGCAGCGAGATCGCAAGATCGGTTTCGCGATCGCCACCGGCCACGTAAGCGCCGACGCTGATCAAGTCGCGGCTCTGCTGATAGCGCGACCACAACTGCTTGAAATACTGCGCACGCTGCATGTGCTCAACCGAGACCACGGCCGGCATCACCCGGCTGATCGACGCTTCGATATCGATGGCCGGGTAATGACCTTCCTCGGCCAGACGCCGCGACAACACGATGTGGCCGTCGAGCACGCCTCGCGCCGAGTCGGCAATCGGATCCTGCTGGTCATCGCCTTCGGACAACACGGTGTAGAACGCGGTAATCGAGCCACCGCCCTTCTCCGCATTACCGGCGCGCTCCACCAGTTTCGGCAACTTGGCGAACACCGATGGCGGATAACCCTTGGTCGCTGGCGGCTCGCCGATGGCCAGAGCGATTTCCCGCTGGGCCTGAGCGAAACGCGTCAGCGAATCCATCAGCAACAGGACGTTCTTGCCCTTGTCGCGGAAATACTCGGCGATGCGCGTGCAGTACATCGCCGCGCGCAGACGCATCAGCGGCGCATCGTCCGCCGGAGAGGCGACGACCACCGAGCGCTTGAGACCTTCTTCACCGAGGCTGTGCTCGATGAATTCCTTAACTTCTCGACCGCGCTCACCGATCAGCCCGACGACGATAATGTCGGCCTCGGTGAAGCGGGTCATCATGCCCAACAGCACGGATTTACCAACGCCAGTACCGGCGAACAGACCGAGACGCTGACCACGACCGACCGTCAGCAATCCGTTGATGCAACGAATGCCAACGTCCAGCGGCTCGCTGATCGGGTCACGGTTGAGCGGGTTGATCGTCGGGCCATCCATCGGCACCCAGTCTTCGGCTTTCATGCCGCCCTTGCCGTCCAGTGCACGGCCGGCGCCATCGAGCACGCGACCGAGCATGCTCATGCCCATCGGCAAACGTCCGGTGTCGGCGAGCGGCACCACGCGGGCGCCCGGGGCGATGCCGGCGACACTGCCTACCGGCATCAGAAAAACTTTGCTACCCGAGAAACCCATGACTTCCGCTTCCACCTGCGAGGGGTGATAGCTGTCGTCGTTGATCACCAGGCAGCGCGTGCCCATGGCGGCGCGCAGGCCTTCGGCTTCGAGGGTGAGGCCGACCATGCGCAGCAGGCGACCTTCAAGAATCGGCGCCCCGGCAATTTCGACGGCCTCGGCATAGCTGCTCAGGCGTTTGGCGAAACTGGTGCGTTCAAGGCGCATCGTTGGCGTCCGCGAGCGGCTCTTCAGCAGTGGCCGCCGGTTTTACGTCTTCAGGAATGTCCAGGCTCAGATCCGCTTCTGCCGGGTGCAACGCCTGTTCGTGCAACTGATCGAACAGTTTGGCCATGACTTGGCCGACGCGGGTTTCGATGCTCGCGTCGATGCGACTGTGCGCGGTTTCGACCCGGCAACCGCCCGGCAGCAGCGCTTCGTCTTCAACGATGCGCCAGGTTTCTTCATGACGTTCGCGCAGGGCTTTGGCCTGCTCGAAGTCCTGCGGATTGACGTACAGACGCACGTTGTCGACGCCCAGCGGCAACAGCTTGAGGGCGTCGCGCATGACGTGTTCGATCTGAGTCGAATCGATGGCCAGTTCGCGCTGGATCACCTGTTTGGTGATGTGTTGCACGAGGTCGACCAGCGACTTTTCGATCTGCGTATCCTGCTCGGCAATAGGCTCAAACAGGTTGGCCATCAACTGCTCAAGGCTGGCGAGTTTGGCGGCCAATGCGACTTCGGCTTCCTGACGCACTTTGAGAGTGGCGCTGTGAAAACCTTCCTTTTCGCCAATGGCAAAGCCCTCGTTGTAAGCCTCCTGACGGATGCTTTCGAGTTCTTCCAGGGTCAGTGGCTGGACTTCGTCCAGCGGCACTTCTTCCATTTCCGGCGGTTCAGGCTCGGGTTCTGGCTCGGGTTCCGGTTTTGGCGGGTCGAAGCTCGGCAGCGCCCAGGATTCGAAACCACGAACATCGCGGGCGCGGATCAGATCCGTCACAGACTCGTCATGCTTGTCCATGGGCTTAGATCATTTCCTCGCCGCCCTTGCCACCGAGGACGATTTCTCCGGCTTCGGCCATACGGCGGGCGATGGTGAGGATTTCCTTCTGCGCGGTTTCGACGTCGCTGACGCGCACCGGGCCCTTCGCTTCGAGGTCGTCGCGCAGCAGTTCGGCGGCACGCTTGGACATGTTCTTGAAGATCTTTTCTTTGACGCCTTCGTCCGAACCCTTGAGGGCCAGCACCAGCACGTCGGAAGACACTTCGCGCAGCAACGCCTGAATGCCACGGTCGTCGACATCGGCGAGGTTGTTGAACACGAACATGAGGTCTTCGATCTGACCGGACAGGTCTTCGTCGACCTCGCGGATCGAGTCCATGAGCTGGCCTTCGATCGAGCTGTCGAGGAAGTTCATGATGTCCGCCGCACGCTTGATGCCACCCAGGGTGGTGCGCGAGGCATTCGAGTTGCCGGAGAACTGCTTCTCGAGAATCTGGTTCAGCTCTTTCAATGCCGCTGGCTGCACGGTGTTCAACGACGACACGCGCAGGATGATGTCCAGACGCACTTTGTGGTCGAAGTTGCCGAGCACTTCACCGGCCTGATCGGGGTCGAGGTAGGCCACCACGATCGCTTGAATCTGCGGGTGTTCGTAACGGATCACGTCAGCAACGGCGCGCGGTTCCATCCATTTCAGGCTGTCGAGGCCGCTGGTGTTGCCACCGAGCAGGATGCGGTCGATCAGGCCGTTGGCCTTGTCTTCGCCCAAGGCTTGCGTGAGCATTTTGCGCACGTAGTCGTCGGAGCCGACGCCGAGGCTGGTCTGGTCGCCGACGATGTCGACGAACTCGCTCATCACCTGCTCGACCTGCTCGCGATGGACGTTGCCCATCTGCGCCATGGCCACGCCGACCCGCTGAACCTCTTTCGGGCCCATGTGGCGCAACACTTGTGCGGCATCGGTCGAACCCAGGGACAGCAGCAGAATCGCGGCTTTGTCGACCTTGTTCAGTTTGACGCTGGCGGCTCGGTTATCACTCATCTGCGTTAATCCACTCTTTCACGACCTGGGCCACGCGACCCGGGTCTTCTGCCACCAGACTCTTGATTGCATTCAGCTGCGCGTCATAACCCTCGCTCGGGCTAGGCAGCAGAATGGATTGCGGACCACCGAGGCTGACGCGATCGTTGGCCAGTTCGCCATCCAGACCGCCCATGCCACCGAGCTCGACATCGCTGCCCAGCGCCAGCTCTTTGCTGCGACCGCCGTTGGTGATGTTGTTAAGCACCGGACGCAGCACGCCGAACACCAGCACGAGGATGAACAACACACCCAGCACTTGTTTGACGATGTCCCAGAACCACGGCTGAGAGTAGAACGGAATGTCGGCAATGACTTCACCGCGTTCAGCGGAGAACGGCATGTTGATCACGCTGACGCTGTCGCCACGGCTGGCGTCGAAACCGACGGCGTCCTGCACCAGACGGGTGAAGCGCGCCAATTCGTCGGCGGTCCACGGCGCGCGGGTGGTTTCACCGTTGGCCGCGTTGACCTTGACCTGATCGTCGACCACCACCGACACCGACAGACGATTCAGGCGACCCTGCTGCTGTTTGGTGTGGCTGATCGAACGGTCGAGCTCGAAGTTCTTGGTGGATTGTTGACGCTTGTCTGCCGGGTACGGCGCGAGCATTGGCTGGCCGGTGGCCGGATCCATGATCTGCTGACCGTTGGCATCCACCAGTGGCTGACCCGGTTGCACCATGGCAGCCGGCGCGGCGGCATTGGCGGTGGTCTGCGGTGCCGAGGCTGGCGACGGCGGCTGGTTGCTCAAGGCACCCGGCACACCCTGCGGGCCATTGCTGGCGGTACGTTGTTCGTTGACCGACTGCTCGCTGCGCAACGCCGGTTGATCCGGGTTGAACTGCTCGGCGGTGGATTCGACGGCATTGAAATCGATGTCGGCCGAGACTTCAGCCTTGTAGCGATCGTTGCCCAGCACCGGTTGCAGAATGTTGTGTACGCGCTGGGTGAGCATGCTTTCCATGCGGCGGCTGTAATCGAACTGCTTGCCGGCCATGGTCATTTCGGAGTTTTCCGCCTGATCAGAGAGCAAGGTGCCCTTCTGGTCGACGACGGTGATCTGCGATTTGCTCAACTCGGGAACGGAAGTCGCGACCAGGTTGATGATCGCAATCACCTGACCCGGCTCCAACGAACGACCGGAGTACAGCTCGACCAGAACCGAAGCGCTTGGCTTGCGTTCATCACGGACGAACACCGAGCTTTTCGGAATCGCCAGGTGCACGCGGGCACCCTTGACGTTGTTCAGGCTGGAAATGGTGCGTGCCAGTTCGCCTTCGAGGCCGCGACGATAACGGGTCGCTTCCATGAACTGACTGGTGCCCAGACCTTGTTCCTTGTCGAGGATTTCGAAACCGATATTGCCGTCGCTGGGAGTGACACCAGCGGCTGCGAGTTTCATCCGCGCACGGGACAGGTCTTCGGCCTTGACCAGCAAGGCGCCGGAGTTCGGTTCGACGTTGTAAGGAATGTCAGCGGCGGCCAGGGTGTCCATGACCTGCTTGGCGTCCATGCCGGCAAGGCTGCCGTACAACGGACGGTAATCCGGCTGCTGCGACCACAGCACCACGGCAAAGCCAATCGCCACGCTCGCTGCCAGGCCGACCAACAGGCCCACCTGACGCAGCATGGTCATCTCGGAGAGGTTTTCCAGGAAGGACAAGCCGAACAGCGGCGGTTTGCCGTCTATC
>NZ_JBIVJB010000124.1:0-665 GCF_044750025.1 Pseudomonas sp. NPDC088885
ACATGCTGTGGATCGGCGACCGCACCCGTCAGCTCGACGGCGCTCACGTCGAATTCCTGCGCGGGGTGAACAACCCGATCGGCGTGAAAGTCGGCCCGAGCATGAACCCGGATGATCTGATCCGCCTGATCGACGTGCTCAACCCGGACAACGATCCCGGCCGCCTCAATCTGATCGCGCGGATGGGCGCGAACAAGGTCGGCGATCACCTGCCGGCGCTGATCCGCGCAGTGCAGCGTGAAGGCAAGCAAGTGCTGTGGAGCTCCGACCCGATGCACGGCAACACCATCAAGGCCAGCAGCGGCTACAAGACCCGCGACTTTGCGCAGATCCTTGGCGAGGTAAAGCAATTCTTCCAGGTGCACGAAGCGGAAGGCACTTATGCCGGCGGCATTCATATCGAGATGACCGGGCAGAACGTCACCGAGTGCATCGGTGGAGCGCGGCCGATTACTGAGGATGGCTTGTCGGATCGCTATCACACGCATTGTGATCCGCGGATGAATGCCGATCAGTCGCTGGAGTTGGCGTTTTTGATTGCTGAAACCCTCAAGCAGGTTCGCCGCTAGAGTTCGATATCTTCATCGCTTGAACGGGCCTCATCGCTGGCAAGCCAGGCTCCCACAAGATCTGCGTCGCTCACAAAATTGATGTATGACGCGGTC
>NZ_JBIVJB010000124.1:761-10521 GCF_044750025.1 Pseudomonas sp. NPDC088885
GGTCAATGTAGGAGCTGAGCTTGCTCGCGAAGGCGCCCGCTCAGCCCCCACTCAATCAACAAGTTCGCCGCTAAGGTTCGAGATCTTTATCGCTTGAGCGGGCCTCTTCGCTGGCAAGCCAGGCTCCCACAAGATCTGCGTCGCGCACAAAATTGATGTATGACGCGGTCAATGTAGGAGCTGAGCTTGCTCGCGAAGGCGCCCGCTCAGCCCCCACTCAATCAACAAGTTCGCCGCTAAGGTTCGAGATCTTTATCGCTTGAACGGGCCTCATCGCTGGCAAGCCAAGCCCCACAGGATCTGCGTCGCGCACAAAATTGATGAATGACGCGGTCAATGTAGGAGCTGAGCTTGCTCGCGAAGGCGTCCGCTCATCCCCCCCTCAATCAACAGGTTCGCCGCCAGGGTTCGATATCTTTATCGTTTGAACCGGCCTCATCGCTGGCAAGCCAGGCTCCTACAGTGACCGCGTCGATCACAGAATCTGTGTACGACGGAGAACCTGTGGGAGCCTGGCTTGCCAGCGATGGCGTCGGCTCAGTCGCACCCAATCTTGGCCAATGCCACCCGCAACCGCAGCGCACTCTCGCGCTGACAATTGAGCTGCACCCGCTCCAGCCCCAACCAATCCGCCATCCGCTGCAAATTCATCGCCAGCGCCAACATCCCCTGCTCATCCAGCCCCGGCTCTTCCTCGTGCACCGCATGCACCGCCAACCGCCCCGCCGCTCGCTCAGCGCGTAAATCAACCCGTGCGGCAATCTGTTCATTGTGCAAAAACGGCAACACGTAATAGCCATAAACCCGCTTGTCCTGCGGCGTGTAAATCTCCAGCCGATAGCGGAAATCAAACAACCGCTCCGTCCTGCTGCGCTCCCAGATCAACGAATCGAATGGCGACAACAGCGCACTCGCCGTCACTTTGCGCGGGATTTTCGGCTCCGGCAGGCAGTAAGCGATCTGCCGCCAACCAGCGACTTCGCACATCTGCAACTGCCCCGCCTCGACCAGTTCCGCCAGTCGTGGTCGCGCATCCCTCGGGTTCAGACGAAAGTAATCACGTAGATCCTTTTCTGTTCCGACGCCCACCGCCTGCACCGCATGCAACAGCAATCCCCGTTGCGCCTCGGCTTCATCCGGCAATGCCTGCTGCAAGATCGAAGAAGGAATCACCCGCTCCGGTAAATCATACAAACGCTCAAAACCACGTCGTCCCGCCACCGTCACTTCACCGGCGGCAAACAACCACTCCAGCGCATGCTTTTCCGCACTCCAGTCCCACCATGGCCCGGCCTTGTCTTCGCGGGTCGACAGACTGCCGGCGCCGACCGCGCCCTGCTCTTGCACCGAACTCAACACGCGACGCACGACGTCCTGTTGCTCGCGACCAAACTTCGCCAGTTGCTGATAAATATCTTCGCCACGCTTGGCCCGCAGCATGCGCCAGCCCATCAACGGATACATCGACAGCGGCAGTAACGAGGCTTCATGGCCCCAATATTCAAACAACGTGCGACGTCGCCCCGAACTCCAGGCAGCCTGGTCGAGCAAGTCAGAAGAATAGGAACCGAGACGGGAAAACAGCGGCAGGTAGTGCGAGCGCACCACGGCGTTGACGGAGTCGATTTGCAGCAAGCCCAGCCGTTCGATCAGCCGGTTGACGTGAGTGGCTTTGACGGTCGGCGGCTGGCGCCCGTTGAACCCTTGGGCAGCCAGCGCCAGTCGTCGCGCCTGTTTGAGGGAAAAGGACAGTGTCGCGGGCATGAGCATCTCCTTGTCTGCTCGCAACCTACCTCACCTGAAAGTGGTTTGTGTAGCGGCGCCCTCATCATTTATGCATCGGGTCGTCCCAGAATGGCCGCACGGTTTCGTGCTCGACGTCGGCACGACTGACCCCGATGTCCTTCAACGCTTCGTCGCTCAGACTGGCGAGCAACTCACGTTCACGGTGCAAATCGTACCAGCGGCTAAACTTGTGCAGCAGATCGGAAACGATGTGACCGCTGAATTTTTCTTCGCTTGCAAACTCTCTTTGACCTTTCATCGTGTTGCCCTCCGTTGTGGATGGCTCAAGTCTCTGCCTGGCGCTAAGATCAATCCAACGAATGTTTCTGATGGCATGCATCACGGAGATTCATCAATTGTCCGCCTACCCCAGTATCGATACCGATGTCCTGCGTACCTTCGTCGCGATTGCCGATCAGGGCGGGTTCACCCGCGCCGGCGAAATGGTCAACCGCACGCAATCGGCGGTGAGCATGCAGATGAAGCGTCTGGAAGAAGACGTGTTACAGCGTCAGTTGTTCGAGCGTGATGGACGTCAGGTGCGCCTCACGGCTGAGGGCCAGGTGCTGCTCGGTTACGCGCGGCGCATCCTCAAATTGCACAGTGAGGTGTTCAACACGCTGCGCGAGCCACACATGGTCGGCACCGTGCGCATCGGTACGCCGGATGATTATGTGATGCGTTTTCTGCCGGGGATTCTGTCGCGATTCGCCCAGTTCTATCCGCTGATCCAGATCGAAGTGCATTGCGAGTCGACCAAACAACTGTTGCAGCGCACCGACCTGGACTTGTCGATCGTCACCCGCGAGCCAGGCAATGAGATCGGCCAACTGCTGCGCAAGGAGCGTTTCGTCTGGGCCGAGGCGCAGAACTTCAGCGCCCACGAACAAACGCCGCTACCACTGGCGATGTTCAACAGTGATTGTTTCTGCCGCTTGTGGGCGTGCAATGCGCTGGACGCGATGGGTCGCGACTACCGCATCGCCTACAACAGCACCAGTTTGTCGGCGCTGATGGCCGTGGTCAGCGCGGGTCTGGCGATCACCGCGCAACTGGAAAGCCTGATCACCCCGGACATGCGCATTCTTGGTGCCGACCAAGACCTGCCATTGCTGCCGGAGGCGAGCATCATGCTGGTGCGCAACCTGAACAATCCATCGCCGATCACCGAATGCCTGGCCGAGCACATCGTCGAAGGCTTCAAACTTTAAACGCGAGCATCACCGCACACAGCACCAGAAAACCGCAGAACAGCCCACGCAGGAGTTTTTCCGGCATCGCGTGGGCGACCTTCACGCCCCAACTGATACTGGCCAGACCACCGATGGCAAGCGGCAGGCCGATCATCCAGTCCACTTCGTGATGCACCGCGTACGTCACCAGCGTTACGCCGGTGCTCGGCAATGCCAGCGCCAGCGATAAGCCCTGAGCAACCACTTGGGTGGTGCCGAACAGACTGGTCAAAACCGGCGTCGCCACCACCGCGCCGCCAACCCCGAACAAACCGCCCATGGTGCCGGACGCCGCGCCGAGCACACCAAGCCACGGCCATGAGTAGCGCATCTCGGACGTCGCGGCAGGTTGGCGACCGAACATCTTCAACAGGTTGTAAACCGACAACACCACTAGAAAAGCGACGAAGCCGATGCGCATGGTTTGCGCGTCGATACCGACAGCCCAGATCGAACCGATCCAGGCAAAGCAGAACCCCATCACCGCCAGCGGCAACGCGTGTCGCAACTCAATGCGATTGCGCTGGTGATAACGCCACAGCGCCAGCATCACGTTCGGTACCACCATCACCAGCGCCGTGCCTTGGGCGATCTGTTGATCAAGGCCAAACCAAACGCCGAGCAACGGAATCGCGATCAGGCCACCACCGATGCCGAAGATGCCACCGAGGGTGCCGAGTGCGGCGCCGAACAACAGATATAACAAAAACTCCATCACAGCCGAATTCCTCTTACGTCAGGCGAATCATCCTACGCAGTCGCGGCTGGCGGGGAAACGCACAGCAACGCACAATGGCTATGCCGATTTCGCACAAGCATTGAGTTCGCCATGAATCCCAATCAACTTACCGACCAGCTCGGATTGTTTCTGGATGTGCTGGAGAGCGGCAGTTTTTCTGCCGTCTCGCGTCGTCATCCGTTGACGCCATCAGCCATTGCGCGACGGATCGACAGCCTGGAAAGCGCCGTGGGCAGCCAGTTGTTTATCCGCAGCACTCACGCGGTGCTCGCCACGCCGGCCGGGCTGGCGTTCGCCGAACGTGCACGTCGAATCGTAGCCGAGCTGCAACTGGCTCGCGCCGAAGCCGTGTCTTTGAGCAACGCGCCGGAAGGTTTGATTCGGATTGATGCGCCGGCGGCGTTTGGTCGACGGCATCTGGCGCCAGTGATTGCCGACTTTCTGGTGTTATATCCGGGACTCGATGTGCAGTTGCACCTGATCGACAGTTTTGTCGACATGGGCGGTTCCAATCTGGGCAAGGTCGATCTGGTGCTGCGCGCCGGGCAACTGGCGGATACCCGGTTGGTCGCCACGCCGCTGGCGAGCATGGTGCGCATTGCTTGTGTGAGTCCCGACTATCTCAAGCGCCGCGGCGTGCCGAGCACTCCAGCGCAATTGAGCGAACATGACGGCCTCGACTGGGAAGGCCTCGCCCCGCCGTTCGCCTGGCGTTTCGAGCAGGACGGGCAGATGCAATTGCATCGCCCGGCGCGCATCCGCATGAGCGCCAACAATGCCGAAGCCTTGGTGTGCGGGGCGCTGGCCGGGTTGGGCATTGCGCATCTGCCCACGTGGCTGGCCAGTGAATACTTGCTGCGCGGCGAATTATTGCCACTGTTTTGCGCCGACGGTCTGCCGAAACCGGAAACCACCGGCATCTACGCGTTGCGCATGGAGCAACAAACCCACTCGCGCAGTCGCTTGCTTCTGGAATACCTGAAAACGCGCTTCAGCCCTATACCGCCGTGGGATCTGGCGCTGCAACGGGATCTCGGCCGGCACTAGCGATGGAAAATTATCTGGCGCATTAAACACTCGAGCGCTAGATTCATGACCATCAACGATCAAGGCGTAGACATGACTTCCGAACGCGACACCTGCGACGACCTGCTGCTCGACAATCAGGCCTGCTTCGCCCTGCATTCCACCTCGCTGATGATGACCAAGGTGTACAAACCTTTGTTGCAAGCGCTGGGGCTGACCTATCCGCAGTACCTGGCGATGATGGTGTTGTGGGAAAAGGACGGTTTGACGGTCGGGGAAATCAGCACAAAGTTGCTCACCGATCCGGGGTCGCTGACGCCGCTGCTTAAACGACTGGAGGGTGAAGGGTTGTTGAGCCGCACGCGCAGCCGTGAGGATGAGCGCGTTGTGATTGTCGAATTGACCGCCAAGGGGCGTGAGCTCAAAGAGAGCGCCCAAACCGTTCCGCAATGCATTCTCGGCGCCAGCGGTTTCTCCATCGAACGCCTGCAAAACCTGCAAGCAGAGCTACAAGCTCTGCGCAGTCACCTGCAAAACAGCCTCACCTGAATCCACCCTCTCCCCCTGTAGGAGCTGCGGCACGCTGCGATCTTTTGACCCTGGTTTTTAAGATCAAAAGATCGCAGCGTGCCGCAGCTCCTACAAGTGTTTCAGCCAATCAACACGAATCATTTTTTGAAATTTATCTTGCGCGCTAAATATTCGTGCGATACATTCACTTCGCACTTAATTAGCGCGCAAACAATTAGCGCAACACACCACACCCTACGAGGCTCTCACCATGCAAACTCTCTACACCGCAATCGCAACCTCCACTGGCGGCCGTGATGGTCGCGCGATCTCCAGCGACAACATCCTCGACGTCAAACTCGCCACCCCGAAAGAACTCGGCGGTGCTGGCGGCGCGGCGACCAACCCTGAGCAACTGTTTGCCGCTGGCTACTCGGCCTGCTTCATCGGCGCACTGAAATTTGTCGCCAGCCAGACCAAACGTAAAATCCCGGATGACGCGTCGATCACCGCCCACGTCGGCATTGGTCAGATCCCCGGCGGTTTTGGTCTGGACATCGATCTGCACATCAGCCTGCCAGGCCTGGAACAAGCCGACGCGCAATCGCTGGTCGACGCCGCGCACCAGGTCTGCCCGTACTCCAACGCCACCCGTGGCAATGTCGACGTCCGCTTGCACGTCACTGTGTAAACAAAGCAAAAGATCGCAGCCTGCGGCAGCTCCTACACCGATCCCTGTAGGAGCTGCCGCAGGCTGCGATCTTTTGATCTTTCTTTCAGGCACAAAAAAGCCCGACTCAATGGTCGGGCTTTTTCTTTCCGCAAAAACCGGTGCTTATTTAGCACGGCCTTTGTAGGAACCGCCTTCGCGGGTGTCGATTTCGATCTTGTCACCGATTTCGATGAAGTCAGCAACTTGCAGCTCAGTACCGTTAGCCAGTTTGGCTGGCTTCATGACTTTGCCGGAAGTGTCGCCACGAGCCGAACCTTCGGTGTAGTCAACTACGCGCACGATGGTGGTCGGCAGCTCTACGGAAACCAGACGTTCTTCGAAGAAGATCGCTTCGCAAACATCGGTCATGCCTTCTTCAACGAAAGGCAGAACGGCTTCGATGTCTTCAGCGTTCAGCTCGTACATGGTGTAGTCAGTGGTGTCCATGAACGTGTAGGTGTCGCCGCTGATGAAGGACAGGGTCGCTTCTTTACGGTCGAGGATTACGTCGTCCAGTTTGTCGTCAGCGCTGTAAACGATCTCGGTCTTGTAACCGGTCAGCAGGTTTTTCAGCTTGGTCTTCATGATCGCGCTGTTACGGCCCGACTTGGTGAATTCAGCTTTCTGAACCAGCCAAGGATCGTTTTCGAGACGGATCACGGTACCGGGTTTCAGTTCTTTACCAGTTTTCATTGCGAATATCCGAATTTGGATGGGATTTACAAAAATCTAGGCCGCGTATCATATCCAATTTAGGTAAAACTGTACCAGCGCTGCGGCAAGATCGGCCTGCAAGCCTTGTTCCAGACACCATTTTTGCGCATTTTCCTGCAGTTCTGGCCAGTGTTTGCGGCTTGCCAGCCAGTGTTCACCGATCGGCTGACCGGCACTCCACGCCCGCCACAGACCGTTCATCGCCTCAGCAGCGGCCGGCGACAAGCCTTTTGTGTAAAGCGCGAGGAAGGCGTCGAGCTTGTCCAGATGGATGTCTTCGTCCTGCTGATAGATGTGCCAGAGCATCGGCCGCCCCGCCCATTGCGCACGCACGAACGAATCTTCGCCACGCACTGCGTTGAAATCGCAGCACCACAGCAGATGATCGTATTGATCCTGTCGGACGAACGGCAGCACTTGCACGGTCAACGACTGGCGCACATGAATCGCGCCGACACTCAGCGTTTCCACGTCCAGCCACTGGGCGACATCCCCCAGCACGCGCCCTTCTGGCACCAACAGATGCGTCGGCAGACTGTCCGCCGCCAACACATCAAGCCAACTGGCCAGCCCTGCGTTCTCGTAGGCAAACAGCGAGATCAGTTGCGCACCCTTGGCGCGATCAATCCCCAAACCTTGCAGGAATGTTCGCTGCGCCTGAGCGTCCTGCTGAAATTGCCTACGACGCTCCAGCAAACCATGCTCACGCAGCAAACCTCCTGTCCCCGGCTGGAATCCCGGAAAAAAGAAGAACTTCTGCACGGTTTTGTATTTGACCGACGGCAGCCCGTGGCAACCGATCACCCAGTCTTCAGCGCTCAGATAGTCAAGGTTCATCCACAGCGGCGGCTTCTCGTGCTCGGCCATGGCGTCCATGTAATCACTCGGCAGCTGACAGGCAAACGCAGCGATCACCACATCGGCCGCCTCGGTGTGCAGCCACTCGCTCGGCCAGTGCCGCACCTCGACGCCTTGCTGAAATTGCTGCGCGACGTTGATATCAATCTCGGGACAGATACGCTCAAACGCACGCAGATCATCGACCCACAAGCGCACCGGCAAAGCATGCTCAGCGACCAATTGCCGAGCCAGACGCCAGGTCACGCCGATGTCGCCATAGTTGTCGACCACGGTGCAGAAAATATCCCAGCGGGGTTTCAGTTCCGACATTCAAGACTCCCGTTGGCAAAAGCCGCAATTGTCCGCATAAATCACCTCGCGCAGAAGAGCCGACGGCGATTAATCTTCGTGCGACAATCGCCGCTCGCCCGTCATCATCCGCCAGGAGGCAGCCATGCCCTACCGCCCAAACCCGCGTCGCCCCTTGCCTGTTCAGCTTAGTGCGCTGCGCCTGACCGGCAGCATTGCCTTGGGCATGTGGCTAGGCTTTCTCGCCATCGCGCTGACTTGCTGGGTGCTTTCCCGTTTTCTGTTCGCTGAACAATTGGCGCCGGTCGCTCAAGCCGTTCAGCAAGTCGCCAAACCACCAGCGGCGATTCCGGTTCAGCCGGACATTCCGCCGCAAAGCCAACTGTTCCAGCAGTACGAAGAAAATCTGCGCAAGAATGAGCAGCAAGCTCGTCTGGATCAGGCGCGCAACAGCAGCCGCAATCAGTCGAACCCCAACTGCCAGTTCTGGCTGCAGCAAGATCAGACGGCTCCAAGCGAAAAATCCCGCACCAACGTTTTGCAATTCTGCGATTGATCATGAACAAGCACACCGTCCACCAACTGATTCTCGACAAGCTGCGCATCGACCTCGACATCGCCGAACGTGCGGCGCAAACCGCCTACGAAACCGCGACCCACGAAGAGAACATCGCCGAAAACAAGTACGACACGCTGGGACTGGAGGCGTCGTATCTGGCGGCGGGTCAAGCGAAGCGGGTCGAGGAAATTCGCCAGTCACTGGCGCTGTGCCAGAACCTGACGCTACGTGCCTACGATGAAAACCGCGGCATCGAAGTCGGCGCCCTGCTCGGTCTGGAGGATGAAAAGGGTCGCGAGCAATGGCTGTTTCTGGCGCCGGATGCGGCAGGCCTGAAAGTCGACGTGGTCGGTCAGCCGATTACCGTCATCACGCCGCGCTCGCCGCTGGGCAAAAGTCTGCTGGGCAAGTGCGAAGGTGATGAGGTGGAGATTCTGGTGGCGGGCACCCGGCAACAGTTTGCTGTCACCGAGGTGCTCTGATTCAACGGATCAGTGAACCGGCAGTTCGACGCCGTCGAAGAGTTCTTCCAGTTCCTGCTTGTTGTGACACTGAATGGCTTTGGCCATCACTTCGCGGGTCAGGTGCGGCGCAAACTTCTCGATGAAGTCGCACATGAAACCACGCAGGAAGGTGCCGCGACGGAAACCGATCTTGGTGATGCTCGACTCGAACAGCTCGCTGGCGTCCAGCACTACCAGGTCGTTGTCGAGTTTGGTGTCGACCGCCATTTTGGCGACGATGCCCACGCCCAGACCCAGACGTACGTAGGTTTTGATCACGTCGGCGTCGGCAGCGGTGAACACCACTTTCGGCGTCAGGCCGCGATGGCTGAAGGCTTCGTCGAGTTTCGAACGGCCGGTGAACCCGAACACGTAAGTCACGATCGGGTATTCGGCCAGTGCTTCCAGAGTCAGCTTCGGCAGCTTGGTCAGCGGGTGACCTTGCGGCACGACCACGCAGCGGTTCCAGCGGTAGCACGGCATCATCACCAGATCGCCGAACAGTTCCAGCGCTTCGGTGGCAATGGCGAAATCGACGGTGCCGTCAGCGGCCATTTCAGCGATCTGCATCGGCGAACCCTGGTGCATGTGCAATGCGACGTCAGGGTATTGCTTGATGAAATTGCTGATCACCGGCGGCAAGGCATAACGCGCCTGGGTGTGCGTGGTGGCGATCGACAGGGTGCCCTTCTTCTCGTTGGAGAATTCCTGAGCGATCTGCTTGATGCTTTCGACCTTACGCAGAATCTCACCGGCGGTGGTGATGATGCGCTCGCCGGCCGGGGTGACGCGGGTCAGGTGCTTGCAGCTGCGGGCAAACACATCGACGCC
>NZ_JBIVJB010000125.1:0-10215 GCF_044750025.1 Pseudomonas sp. NPDC088885
CCGAGTAATCATGGATATCTAACGCACGATCCTGATCGTCGCCCTGGCAATCGTGGCCTACGTTATGGTTCTTAAATGGAACCAGGACTATGGTCAGGCTGCTTTGCCGACTCAGAATGTTGCTTCCAGTACGACTACATCCGGTTTGCCGGACACCGCCACTGGCAATAATGCTGCCGCCAGTGACGATATTCCACGCGCCGCTAGCGATACCAGCGCACCTGCCGAAACACCGGTAGCCGCCAGCAAGGATCTGATCCAGATCAAAACCGACGTGCTCGATCTCGCGATCGATCCACAAGGTGGTGATGTTGCTCAACTGACCTTGCCTCTGTATCCACGTCGTCAGGATCGTCCTGATGTTCCGTTCCAGCTGTTCGATAACGGCGGCGAACGTGTTTATCTGGCCCAAAGCGGTCTGATCGGCACCAACGGCCCGGACGCAAACCCGGCCGGTCGTCCGGTCTACTCCTCGGAGAAGAAGACTTATCAACTGGCTGACGGTCAGGACCAATTGGTCGTAGACCTGAAGTTCAGCAAGGACGGCGTCAATTACATCAAGCGTTTCACCCTGAAACGCGGCCTGTACGACGTAGCCGTTTCCTACATTGTGGATAACCAGAGCGCTCAGCCCTGGAACGGCGCAATGTTTGCTCAGTTGAAGCGTGATAACAGCGCTGACCCTTCGTCCACTACTGCTACTGGCACCGCGACTTACCTGGGCGCCGCCCTGTGGACAAGTTCGGAGCCGTACAAGAAAGTGTCCATGAAGGACATGGACAAGGCGCAGCTGAAAGAAACCGTCACCGGTGGTTGGGTAGCCTGGCTGCAACACTACTTCGTGACCGCGTGGATTCCGGCGAAGGGCGAAAACAACGTCGTTCAGACCCGTAAAGACAGCAAAGGCAACTACATCATCGGTTACACCGGTCCAACACTGACCGCTGCACCAGGTGCCAAAGTTGAAACCAGCGCTGTGCTGTACGCCGGTCCGAAAAGCCAGGCTGTGCTGAAGCAGTTGTCCCCAGGTCTGGAACTGACCGTCGACTACGGCATTCTGTGGTTCATTGCTCAACCGATCTTCTGGTTGCTGCAACACATCCACGCGATCGTTGGTAACTGGGGCTGGTCGATCATCTTCCTGACCATGCTGATCAAGGGTCTTTTCTTCCCTCTGTCGGCTGCCAGCTACAAATCGATGGCGCGTATGCGTGCCGTTGCACCGAAACTGGCTGCACTGAAAGAACAACATGGCGATGACCGGCAGAAAATGTCGCAAGCCATGATGGAGCTGTACAAGAAAGAGAAGATCAATCCGCTGGGTGGTTGCTTGCCAATCCTCGTGCAGATGCCGGTTTTCCTTTCGCTGTACTGGGTTCTGCTGGAAAGCGTGGAAATGCGCCAGGCGCCGTTCATGCTGTGGATCACTGACCTGTCGATCAAGGATCCGTTCTTCATTCTGCCGATCATCATGGGCGCAACCATGTTTATCCAGCAGCAGTTGAACCCGACTCCTCCGGATCCGATGCAGGCGAAGGTCATGAAAATGATGCCAATCATCTTCACCTTCTTCTTCCTGTGGTTCCCGGCGGGTCTGGTGCTGTACTGGGTTGTGAACAACTGCCTGTCCATCACCCAACAGTGGTACATCACACGTAAGATCGAACGGGCTACCAAAGCAGCCGCTTGATTTACACTGTGGATAACCACTCAAAACGCCCCCTAGTGGGGCGTTTTGCTATCTGTCATTTTTGTCTGGATTCCGGTTAATGAGCGTACCTCGTGAAACCATCGCCGCCGTCGCCACTGCTCAAGGCCGTGGGGGGGTGGGCATCGTCCGTATTTCCGGGCCGTTGGCCAGTGTTGCGGCGAAAGCCATCAGCGGTCGCGAACTGAAACCGCGTTACGCCCATTACGGCCCCTTTTTAACGGACGACAAACAGGTGCTGGACGAAGGTCTGGCGCTGTATTTCCCGGGGCCTAATTCGTTCACCGGCGAAGACGTTCTGGAATTGCAGGGCCACGGTGGCCCGATCGTCCTGGATATGTTGCTCAAACGCTGCCTGGAACTGGGCTGCCGTCTGGCGCGTCCGGGTGAATTCAGCGAACGCGCCTTCCTCAATGACAAACTCGACCTGGCCCAGGCCGAGGCGATTGCCGATTTGATCGAAGCCAGTTCTGCACAGGCTGCGCGCAACGCGCTGCGTTCTCTGCAGGGGGCGTTTTCCCAGCGTGTGCATAACTTGACCGAACAGTTAATCGGTCTGCGCATCTACGTCGAAGCCGCCATCGACTTCCCGGAAGAAGAAATCGACTTCCTCGCCGATGGCCATGTGCTAAGCATGCTCGACAAAGTGCGTGATGAATTATCCACAGTGCTGCGCGAAGCCGGGCAGGGTGCCTTGCTGCGCGATGGCATGACCGTAGTAATCGCCGGCCGTCCGAACGCCGGCAAGTCCAGCCTGTTGAATGCGTTGGCCGGTCGCGAAGCGGCAATCGTGACAGAGATCGCCGGCACCACTCGCGACATCCTCCGTGAACATATCCACATCGACGGCATGCCGTTGCACGTTGTCGATACCGCTGGCCTGCGTGATACCGATGATCATGTGGAAAAGATCGGCGTCGAGCGCGCATTGAAAGCCATTGGCGAAGCTGATCGGGTGTTGCTGGTAGTCGACGCCACTGCGCCGGAAGCGCTGGATCCGTTTGCCCTCTGGCCAGAATTCCTCGAAACCCGGCCGGATCCGGCGAAAGTCACCTTGATCCGCAATAAAGCCGACCTCACCGGCGAAGCCATTGTTCTGGAAACCAGTGAAGACGGGCACGTGACCATCAGTCTCAGCGCCAAATCCGCCGGTGAAGGTCTGGATCTGTTGCGCGATCATCTCAAAGCCTGCATGGGTTACGAGCAGACGTCGGAAAGCAGTTTCAGTGCACGTCGCCGGCATCTGGAGGCCTTGCGCCACGCCAGTGCTGCGCTGGAACACGGCCGCGCCCAGCTGACCTTGGCTGGCGCCGGAGAGTTACTGGCGGAGGATTTGCGCCAGGCCCAGCACTCTCTCGGCGAAATCACCGGGGCTTTCAGCTCTGATGATCTGTTGGGACGAATCTTTTCCAGTTTCTGTATCGGCAAATGACAAAAAGGGGCTGTGGACAATTTATCCACAGACCCTTTTTCGTTTTACCAGTTGTAGGAAACTGTACCGAGCAGAGTGCGATCCTCACCCCAATAGCAACGACCCGCGTCGTTGCAACCCGACACATATTCCTTGTCGAACAGGTTCTTCGCATTCAGGTCGACGCTCCAGTGCGTATCGATCTGATAACCGATGGCCGCATCCACCAAAGTGACGTCGCCGGCATCCAGCTTTCCGTAGAGAGAAGGCGAGGTGTACGCGAAGGCACTGTCGAAGTAACGCACACCACCGCCCACATACAAACCTTTCAAGTCGCCATCGAGGAAACGGTATTTCGCCCAGACCGAAGCCTGATTACGTGGCACGCCGGTCATTTGATGGCCTTTGACCAATGACGTCGCGGCATCCTTGGTGATTCGCGCGTCGGTGTAGGTATAAGCCGCAGTGACGTTGAGGTTCTGGGTCAGGTTGCTGTTGAGTTCCAGTTCCACACCCTTGGAACGGCTTTCACCCACTTGGCGATAGCTCGATGTAGAGGCGTCGAAGTAGGTGTCGTCTTTTTTACGCAGGTCATACACCGATGCAGTGAAAGCAGTGTCCCAGCCGATCGGTTCGTACTTCAGGCCCACTTCGTATTGGCTGCTGGTAATCGGATCGAGTGGCGCGCCGGCATTGGAAATCTGCTGAACCGGCACGAACGAGGTCGAGTAGCTGACATACGGCGTCATGCCATTGTCGAACTGGTACATCACGCCACCCTGATAGGTGAACTTCTTGTCCTCGGAGCTGATGTCGCTCGACTGAGCGACCTTGTCGCGAAAATCACTGTCGACCCAATCCTGACGGCCACCGAGCAGGAACAGCCAGTGGTCGTACTTGCTCTGGATCTGTGCATAAACCCCTTTCATCTGCTGTTCCAGCAAGGTGTTTTGCACCGCAATCGGTGTGGTCGGGTCGCGCAGGTACACCGGGTTATACACATCGATCGGCCCGACAATGCCAGCGTTCCAGTCCTGATTAAAGGAGGTGCGGTCGTAGCTGGCGCCGAACAACACGGTGTTCTCCAGACCGCCGACCTGGAATTTGCCTTCCAGCTGGTTATCCAGCGAATACACCATCGATTTGTTGAAGCGATCGTAGGCCGTCATGTTCAGGCGTGTGCCAAACCCGGCGTTGTTGAGGTTGCCCGGCCAGGTTTCGTGGCGGGTAATGCGCGACTGCATGTAGCGCGAGTTCTGGCGGAACTGCCAGTCGTCGTTGAACGAGTGGCTGAACTCGTAACCGGTGCTCCAGGTTTCCCGTTCGAAGGTGTTCCAGTCCGGGTCGCCGAGCATGGTGCCTTTGGATAACTTGCCGTTGGGGTTGGTCAGCAAAGTCCCGGCGGCCGGTAGGCCAAGTTCCATGTTGGTGTGATCCTTCTGATAGTTGGCCAGTAGGGTCAGTGTGTTGTAATCGTCGAAATTCAGAGTCAGCGATGGCGCGATGTAGATACGGTCGTCCGGAACGTGATCGGTCTGGGTGTCGGACTTGCGGCCAAGCATCACCACGCGTCCGAGTACGTTGCCGCTGTCATTGAGCGGGCCGGAGACATCGACGCCGATCTGCCGGCGATTGTTCGAGCCATAACCCAATTGCACTTCGCCTTGCGGTGCGGCGGTTGGGCGTTTGCTCACCAGATTGACCAGGCCGCCCGGTGCGTTCTCCCCATACAGCAGAGAAGACGGGCCGCGGAAAATCTCGACCCGCTCAAGTCCGTAAGGCTCGGTGCTGGTGTCGTACCGATTGCCCTGGACGCGTAGTCCATCGCGCAACAGACCGTAGCCATAATCGGTGGCGTTGAAACCGCGAATATAGAACAGGTCTCCAGCCAGACTGTCGCCGGCGGCGAACGGTGGGGCAAAGATCCCCGGCACGTAGCCGAGTACTTCAGTGAGTGTCTGAGATTTCTGATCTTTCATGCGCTGGGCGGTGACGACTGACACCGAGCGCGGCGTTTCCGACAAAGGCGTACTGGTTTTCGTACCGATTCGACTGTTCTGCGCCTTGTATCCGACGTCCGCCGCGTAATCCAGATTCATCGGGTTGGCCAACTGACCATTGATGTTGGTCGGGGCCAGCTCCAGCGAATCACCGTTTGGCAGCGCCTGCAGAATGTAACTGCCCGGCGCCTGCGGTACGGCTTGCAAACCTGAGCCTTGCAGCAGTTGGGCAAAACCTTGGTCGACGGTGAAGTTGCCGTTCAACCCGGCACTGCGCAAACGGCTGGTCTGTTGCGGCGAGAACGACAGAATTACGTTGGCGGCCGAGGCGAACTGGCTCAGTGCATTGTCCAGAGGGCCCGCTGCAATCGCATAACGCTGAGTGGCCGATGCAGCGACGGCGTTATGGCTAATCACCAGGCAGGACGCGGCGCTGGTCATCAGTAGGCTGTAAGCAATGCAGTGGTAGGAAAAACGCTGACGAAACGTGGGAAGACGCATGGGTGGATAAGCCCTGAAGGTGGCAAAGAGCCGCGTTTATCGCGATTACCTGTAGGGCCGGGTCAGGGCAAAAAAAGATAACCCTGTTGTCGATTTATTTTGCCCAAGCGAAATTTCGTTCAAACGTTGTGGCTGATCGAGACCCAGTAACGAGTGAAATAGCGCACGTTGATCGGCAGCGAGGCCTGTAGATTGGCCAAGACTGCGTCAGTTGAATTGAGGCGGAATGTCCCGGAAACCCGCAGCTCCCGGGCACGCGCGTCGCATTGCAAAACCCCGCTGCGATAACGGCCCAATTCTTCAATCACATCGCCCAAGCGTGCATCGAGAACGATCAATTGGCCGTTGATCCACGCCACTTCGGAGGATTTGAACGGATGAATGAGGCCTATGTGCTGACGATCAAAATCAGCGCCTTCGCCTGCCTGCAAGATTTTAGCGGCCGTTGAAGTATCACCGGGCTGAACACTGACCCGGTTTTCCAGCACTCCAACTCGGGTAGAACTCGATAGCTGGTGAACGGAGAAACGAGTGCCGAGTGCTTGAATCCGGCCATCCCGGGTTTCGACGAAAAAGGGCCGTTGATCACCCAGCTTTCCGGTTTGAATGAGGATCTCGCCAGAGCGCAGGCGAATCAGCCGCTGCGCCGGGTCGAAAGACACATCAATCGCAGTGTCGGTGTTGAGTTGAATCTGGCTGCCATCCGCTAATGTGATATTGCGACGCTGACCAACGCCGGTTTTATAGTCGGCCCAGACATTTCCGAAGGAAGTGTGTTGCTGAACATTCCAACCTACAAACCCCGTCCCCGCTGCGAGCAGCAACAATTTCAGCACTTGGCGACGTTGCTGACCGGTATTTAATGCGCGACGTTTCAGATCCTGTGGCAGCGTGCCGAGGTGGCGCTGCAATTGCTCCATCTGGTTCCACGCCGCCAGATGCGCCGGGTCGCTATCTATCCACAACTGCCAGGCCTTTTGTTCGGCGAGCGTTGGCGGATCCGCCTGAAACTGCACGTACCAACTGGCGGCCGCTTCGAAGATCTGGCGATTGGGGGCGATGGCCATCAACGTTGCGCCATGATCAGGGCACATTCCGTCAGCGCGCGGATCATGTGCTTCTTCACCGTGGTCAGCGAAACCTTCAGCTGCAAAGCGATCTGTTGATAAGTCAGGCCATCGATTTGCGAGAGCATGAAGATTTGTTGGCTTCTGGCGCCGAGCCCGGCCAAGGCTTTATCCACAGCGACCAGAGTTTCGATGATCAGCGCCTTGTCTTCCTCGCTGATGGCGGTGGCTTCCGGTCGAGCCGCGAGGGTCTGCAAATACGCGGCTTCGATGGCCTGCCTTCTATAACGATCAATGACCAGACCGCGTGCAATGGTCGCCAGATAATCCCGTGGCTCACGAATCTGTGCGGCATTGCGCGCCGCCAGAATCCGCACGAACGTGTCATGCGCGACATCGGCGGCATCGCAGGCGTCATGCAATTTTCCCTTGAGCCACCCGTATAGCCACGAATGGTGTTGCTCGTAGATTTGCTCGATCGCAGCAGTGTGGGCGGGTAAGGACATAGGAAAATTGGGCGAGTTAATGATAATGCCTATTATTAGCCTCTGTTACGTCCTCTCACAATAGCCCTCGCACTTCCCTCCATCGGCTTCCTTGTCGCCAGCGAACCCTCGTTGGCGATTTTTTTTGCGCCTCGAAACGCCGTTTTATCGATTTTCTGTGGATTAAGCCCTGTGAATAACTGCCACTAAGGGCAGTTGATAACAGGGCTTCAAAACTGGATATAAACCCCTCTGTGGATAACCACCCCTTTCATCCACAGGCTTAAACTGGTTATCCAAGGCCCTCATTGGCACATGAACACAGGGTTTTGAATCTCTGTACATATTGAATATAAAGGCCTGCAGAGATCTATCCACAGAAATGATGCTCAGTAGAAATAAACATAAAAACAAAGGTTTTATAAATTTCTCTCTTTTTTATTCTTTTAACCTTGAGTTCTCCACAGCTGGTTAAATTTTGTGCAAAGGGTTCTTTAGGAAGGGCGATGTCCCTATACTTGTCGACCAGGTTCAAAAACCTGATCTCAAACTATTCCTGAATTACCTACTTAAGCAGGCACGAGGTGCGTGGTGGATTTCCCTTCCCGGTTTGAAGTGATCGTCATCGGCGGCGGTCAGGCCGGTACCGAGGCAGCACTGGCCTCAGCACGTATGGGGGCAAAAACCCTGTTGCTGACGCATAACGTGGAAACCCTCGGTGCCATGAGTTGCAACCCGGCCATCGGTGGCATTGGCAAAAGCCATCTGGTCAAGGAAATCGACGCCCTCGGCGGCGCGATGGCCATGGCTACGGATAAGGGCGGCATCCAGTTTCGCGTGTTGAACAGCCGCAAAGGCCCAGCCGTACGGGCGACCCGTGCGCAAGCTGACCGGATTCTGTACAAGGCCGCTGTCCGCGAAATTCTGGAAAACCAGCCGAACCTGTGGATATTTCAACAAGCCGCTGACGACCTGATCGTCGAGCAGGAACAAGTCCGTGGTGTTGTCACGCAAATGGGTCTGCGGTTCTTCGCCGATTCCGTGGTGTTGACCACCGGTACGTTTCTCGGTGGACTTATCCACATCGGTTTGCAGAATTTTTCCGGCGGCCGTGCCGGTGATCCGCCGTCGATCGCCCTGGCACACCGTCTGCGTGAAATGCCACTGCGTGTCGGGCGCCTGAAAACCGGCACACCGCCGCGTATTGATGGCAAATCTGTGGATTTCTCGGTGATGACCGAGCAACCCGGTGATACGCCGATCCCGGTGATGTCGTTCATGGGCAACAAAGAACAGCATCCACGCCAGGTCAGCTGCTGGATTACTCACACCAACGCCCGCACCCACGAAATCATCGCCGCGAACCTCGATCGTTCGCCGATGTATTCCGCTGCCGGTGAAATCGAAGGCATCGGCCCGCGCTATTGCCCGTCGATCGAAGACAAGATCCACCGCTTTGCCGACAAGGAAAGCCATCAGGTGTTTATCGAGCCGGAAGGTTTGACCACCCATGAGCTGTATCCGAACGGGATATCCACAAGCTTGCCGTTCGACGTGCAATTGCAGATCGTGCAATCGATTCGCGGCATGGAAATCGCACACATCGTGCGTCCGGGTTATGCGATCGAGTACGACTACTTCGATCCGCGCGATCTGAAGTACAGCCTGGAAACCAAAGTCATCGGCGGTCTGTTCTTCGCCGGGCAAATCAACGGCACCACCGGTTACGAAGAAGCTGGCGCGCAAGGTTTGCTCGCTGGCGCCAACGCCGCACTGCGCGCCAAGGGCAAAGAAGCCTGGTGCCCGCGTCGCGATGAAGCCTACATCGGCGTGTTAGTCGACGACCTGATCACCCTCGGTACCCAAGAGCCGTACCGCATGTTCACTTCCCGTGCCGAGTACCGCCTGATCCTGCGCGAGGACAACGCCGACCTGCGTCTGACCGAAAAAGGTCGCGAACTCGGCTTGGTCGATGACGCGCGTTGGGCGGCCTTCTGCAAGAAACGCGAAAGCATCGAACTCGAAGAGCAGCGCCTGAAAAGCACTTGGGTTCGCCCGAATACGCAGCAGGGCGATGCGATTGCCGAAAAATTCGGTACGCCACTGACTCACGAATACAACTTGCTCAACCTCTTGAGCCGTCCGGAAATCGACTACGCTGGTCTGGTCGAAGTGACCGGCAACGGCGCCGAAGATCCACAGGTTGCCGAGCAGGTTGAAATCAAGACCAAATACGCCGGTTACATCGACCGTCAACAGGACGAAATCGCCCGTCTGCGCGCCAGTGAAGACACGAAATTGCCTGTGGATATCGATTACACCAACATTTCCGGTCTCTCCAAGGAGATCCAGAGCAAGCTCGGCGCGACTCGACCAGAGACGCTTGGCCAGGCTTCGCGGATCCCGGGCGTGACCCCGGCAGCGATTTCGCTGTTGATGATTCATTTGAAAAAACGCGGCGCGGGCCGTCAGTTGGAGCAAAGCGCTTGAGTTCTAAGGTCACTTCGCAACACGCCGAAGAGTTATCCACAGGAGCCCGCGAGCTCGGTGTCAACCTCACTGAAACCCAGCACGAATTGCTGTTGGGTTATCTGGCCCTGTTGATCAAATGGAACCAGGCCTACAACCTGACCGCGGTGCGTGATCCGGACGAAATGGTTTCGCGGCACTTGCTCGATAGTCTGAGCGTGATGTCGTTCATCGAAAACGGTCGTTGGCTCGACGTCGGCAGCGGCGGCGGCATGCCGGGGATCCCGTTGGCGATTCTGTACCCGGACTCGCAAGTGACCTGTTTGGACAGCAACGGCAAGAAAACCCGCTTCCTGACTCAGGTCAAACTCGAACTCAAACTGGATAACCTGCAAGTTATCCACAGTCGTGTCGAAGCTTTCCAGCCTGCGCAACCGTTCAACGGGATCATTTCCCGGGCGTTCAGCAGCATGGAGAACTTCACCAACTGGACTCGCCATTTGGGCGACGCCGATACACGCTGGCTGGCAATGAAGGGCGTTCATCCGGCTGATGAGCTGGTAGCATTGCCGGC
>NZ_JBIVJB010000126.1:0-10054 GCF_044750025.1 Pseudomonas sp. NPDC088885
CGCCCTCGGTGGTCAGTTCCTGACGGGTTTCCGGCACCAGGCAGATGTGCGCCGGACGAATGCGCTCAGCGAACGCCATCATTTCTTCGGTGATGGTTCCCAACTACGCGCCTGCCGCTTTCATTCCGGTGCGTGGCGCCGGTTCCCGCGTCTGGGATCAGGCCGGCCGCGAGCTGATCGACTTCGCCGGCGGGATTGCCGTTAACGTATTGGGCCACGCGCACCCGGCGCTGGTCGGTGCATTGACCGAACAGGCGAACAAGCTGTGGCACGTGTCCAACGTGTTCACCAACGAGCCAGCCCTGCGTCTTGCGCACAAGCTGATCGACGCCACGTTCGCCGAGCGCGTGTTCTTCTGCAACTCCGGCGCTGAAGCCAACGAGGCCGCTTTCAAGCTGGCCCGTCGCGTTGCATTCGATCGTTTTGGCACTGAGAAATACGAAATCATCGCCGCGCTGAACAGCTTCCACGGCCGTACTTTGTTCACCGTTAACGTCGGTGGCCAGTCGAAGTATTCCGACGGTTTCGGCCCGAAAATCACCGGCATCACCCACGTTCCTTATAACGACCTGGCCGCGCTGAAAGCGGCGGTTTCCGACAAGACCTGTGCGGTCGTGCTGGAACCGATCCAGGGCGAGGGCGGCGTACTGCCAGCCGAATTGGCGTACCTGCAAGGTGCCCGCGAACTCTGCGACGCGAACAACGCGCTGCTGGTATTCGACGAAGTGCAAACCGGCATGGGCCGCAGCGGCAAGCTGTTCGCCTACCAGCATTACGGTGTGACCCCGGACATCCTCACCAGCGCCAAGAGCCTGGGCGGCGGTTTCCCGATCGCGGCGATGCTGACCACCGAAGCGCTGGCCAAACATCTGGTTGTCGGCACTCACGGCACCACCTACGGCGGCAACCCGCTGGCGTGCGCGGTCGCTGAAGCGGTGATCGACGTGATCAATACCCCGGAAGTGCTGAACGGCGTGAACGCCAAGCACGACAAGTTCAAGGCACGCCTCGAGCAGATCGGCGAGAAATACGGCTTGTTCACTCAGGTGCGTGGCCTCGGTCTGCTGATCGGTTGCGTGCTCAGCGATGCGTGGAAAGGCAAGGCCAAGGACATCTTCAACGCCGCTGAAAAAGAAGGCCTGATGATTCTGCAAGCCGGTCCGGACGTGATCCGTTTCGCCCCGAGCCTGGTGGTGGAAGACGCTGATATCGATGCCGGTCTGGATCGTTTCGAGCGGGCTGCTGCAGCACTGACGCAAGCCTGATAGACCCTTCGGCGCCTGGAGCTTTTCAGGCGTCGATCAAAATTTTGATGCCGGACCAGATCAACTGTAGGAGTGAGCCTGCTCGCGATTGCGGTATGTCAGTCGACTCATTGGTTTCTGACAGACCGCAATCGCGAGCAGGCTCACTCCTACATTGATCTCCATGTAGGCCCGGTTATTTTTTCTGTGAATTGATAAGAGAAAAGGAGTGACACCATGCTGGTGATGCGCCCCGCGCAAATGGCTGATCTGGGCGAGGTACAGCGTCTGGCTGCGGACAGCCCGATTGGTGTCACTTCCTTGCCGGATGACGTGGAACGTCTGAGCGACAAGATCGCCGCGAGCGAAGCGTCGTTTTCCGCCGAAGTGAGCTTCAACGGTGAAGAGAGCTATTTCTTCGTCCTCGAAGAGTCGACCACCGGCAAACTGGTCGGTTGCTCGGCGATTGTCGCGTCCGCCGGTTACTCGGAGCCGTTCTACAGCTTCCGTAACGAGACCTTCGTCCACGCTTCCCGCGAGCTGAAGATCCACAACAAGATCCACGTGCTCTCGCAGTGCCACGACCTGACCGGCAACAGCTTGCTGACCAGTTTCTACGTGCAGCGTGAGCTGGTCGGGTCGCCGTGGTCGGAGCTGAATTCCCGTGGTCGTCTGCTGTTCGTCGCCAGCCATCCCGAGCGTTTCGCTGATTCGGTGGTGACCGAGATCGTCGGTTACAGCGATGAGAATGGCGACTCGCCGTTCTGGGACGCGATTGGTCGTAACTTCTTCGACCTCAATTACGCCGAAGCCGAACGCCTGTGCGGGCTGAAAAGCCGCACGTTCCTCGCCGAGCTGATGCCGCATTACCCGATCTACGTGCCGTTGCTGCCGGACTCCGCTCAAGAGGCGATGGGCCAGGTGCACCCGCGTGCGCAGATCACCTTCGACATCCTGATGCGCGAAGGCTTCGAGACCGATCACTACATCGACATTTTCGACGGTGGCCCGACCCTGCATGCACGCGTTTCGGGGATCCGTTCGATCGCCCAGAGCCGCGTGGTACCGGTGAAGATCGGCGAGCCGGTTAAAGGTGCCGGGCGCCAGTATCTGGTGGCCAACGCACAGTTGCAGGATTACCGCGCGGTGCTGCTGGAGTTGGATTACGCGCCGGGCAAACCGGTGACTCTGGATCTGGAAGCGGCCGAAGCCTTGGGCGTCGGTGAAGGTGCCAGCGTGCGCCTGGTGGCGGTTTAACGCCTTAGCGAGTTTCACGGGTGGCGAAGGCGGCCCGTTTGAGGAGATAGCATGATTGTTCGTCCCGTACGCAGCAGCGATTTATCCGCGCTGATCGACCTGGCCCGTAGCACCGGCACCGGCCTGACCACTTTGCCGGCCAACGAAGAACGTCTGGCCCATCGGGTCGGCTGGGCCGAGAAGACCTTTCGCGGCGAAGCTGGCCGTGGCGATGCGGACTACCTGTTCGTGCTCGAAGACGACGACGGTCGCGTGGTCGGTATTTCTGCCATTGCCGGCGCGGTCGGCATGCGTGAGCCTTGGTACAACTTCCGTGTCGGCCTGACCGTCAGCGCCTCGCAAGAACTGAATATCTATCGCGAGATTCCGACGCTGTTTCTCGCCAACGACCTGACCGGTAATTCCGAGCTGTGCTCGTTGTTCCTGCACGCCGATTACCGCAGCGGTCTGAACGGTCGCATGCTGTCGAAGGCGCGGATGCTGTTCATCGCGGAATTCCCTGAATTGTTCGGCAACAAGATCATTGCTGAGATGCGCGGTGTCTCCGATGACGCCGGCCGTTCGCCGTTCTGGGAAAGCCTCGGTCGGCACTTCTTCAAGATGGAATTCAGCCAGGCCGATTACCTCACCGGTGTCGGCAACAAGGCGTTCATCGCTGAACTGATGCCGAAATTCCCGCTGTACACCTGCTTTCTGTCCGAAGGCGCGCGTCAGGTCATCGGCCAGGTTCACCCGGACACCGAGCCAGCCTTGGCGATGCTCAAGGGCGAAGGTTTCAGCTATCAGGGTTACGTCGACATCTTCGACGCCGGCCCGGCCATCGAATGCGAAACCGGCAAGATCCGCGCGGTGCGTGACAGCGAAGCGCTGGTGCTGGCCGTTGGCACGCCGGGCGATGACGCCACGCCGTTCATCATCCATAACCGCAAACGTGAAGACTGCCGCATCACCGCTGCGCCGGCGCGTCTCGCTGCCGGCACGCTGGTGGTTGATCCGCAAACCGCCAAACGTCTTCAACTCAACGCTGGCGATCAAGTGCGCGCCGTGGCGTTGTCCGCTGCACGGGAGTCGAAATAATGAATTCGCTATACATTGCAGGTGAGTGGCTGGCCGGTCAGGGCGAAGCTTTTCAATCGCTGAACCCGGTGACCCAGCAAGTGCTGTGGTCGGGGGAGGGCGCCACGGCGGCTCAGGTTGAATCGGCTGTGCAAGCTGCGCGTCAGGCGTTTCCAGGCTGGGCGCGTCGCACGCTGGACGAGCGCATCACGGTGCTTGAGGCTTTCGCCGCGTCGCTGAAAAACCACGCTGACGAACTGGCTCGCACCATCGGTGAAGAGACCGGCAAACCGCTGTGGGAATCGGCGACCGAAGTGACCAGCATGGTCAACAAGATCGCGATTTCGGTGCAGAGCTACCGCGAGCGTACCGGCGAGAAGAGCGGCCCGTTGGGCGACGCCACTGCTGTGCTGCGCCACAAACCGCACGGTGTGGTGGCGGTGTTCGGCCCTTACAATTTTCCTGGCCACTTGCCAAACGGCCACATCGTTCCGGCATTGCTGGCGGGTAACAGCGTGCTGTTCAAGCCAAGCGAACTGACACCGAAAGTGGCCGAGCTGACGGTCAAGTGCTGGATCGAAGCCGGTCTGCCAGCGGGTGTTCTGAACCTGGTGCAAGGCGCCCGGGAAACCGGTATCGCGCTGGCCGCGAACCCGGGCATCGACGGTCTGTTCTTCACCGGTTCGAGCCGCACGGGCAATCATCTGCACCAGCAATTCGCCGGTCGTCCGGACAAGATTCTGGCGCTGGAAATGGGTGGTAACAACCCGCTGGTGGTTGATCAGGTCGCGGATCTGGATGCGGCGGTTTACACGATTATTCAGTCGGCGTTCATTTCTGCCGGCCAGCGTTGCACCTGCGCACGCCGCCTGCTGGTGCCGCAAGGCGCGTGGGGCGACAGCCTGCTCAAGCGTCTGGTTGAAGTCAGCGCGACCATTGAAGTCGGCGCGTTCGATCAGCAACCGGCACCGTTCATGGGCTCGGTGATTTCCCTCGGCGCGGCGAAAGCGCTGATGGACGCTCAGGAACATCTGCTGGCCAACGGCGCGGTGTCGCTGCTGGAAATGACTCAGCCGCAAGCACAAGCCGCGTTGCTGACGCCGGGCATCGTTGATGTGACGGCGGTTGCCGAGCGTCCGGACGAAGAGCTGTTCGGCCCGTTGCTGCAAGTGATCCGCTACGTCGATTTTGAAGCAGCGATCGTTGAAGCCAACAACACCGCTTATGGGCTTGCTGCTGGTTTGCTGTCGGATTCCGAAGCGCGTTATCAGCAGTTCTGGCTGGAAAGCCGTGCCGGCATCGTCAACTGGAACAAACAGCTGACCGGTGCTGCGAGCAGCGCGCCGTTTGGTGGTGTCGGTGCCTCGGGCAACCATCGCGCCAGCGCCTATTACGCGGCGGATTACTGCGCGTACCCGGTGGCGTCGCTGGAGACGCCGAGCCTGGTGTTGCCATCGGCCCTGACGCCAGGCGTGAAAATGGCGTAACGGCCATTCGCGAGCAGGCTCGCTCCCACATTGGAATGCATTTCCCTGTGGGAGCGAGCCTGCTCGCGAAGGCCGCACCTCGGTCAAAAAGAACAGTTACTGAAGCCTATAACAACAGATTCTCGTGGAGCCTCGCTGATGAAATCCTATGAAGTCAATTTTGACGGTCTAGTGGGGCCGACCCATAACTACGGTGGTCTGTCCTACGGCAACGTTGCGTCCCAGAGCAACAGCCAGCAATCTTCGAACCCGAAGGAAGCGGCGCTGCAAGGTCTGGCGAAGATGAAAGCGCTGATGGAAATGGGCTTTCAGCAAGGCGTACTGGCGCCGCAGGAGCGCCCGGACGTGGCCGCTCTGCGCCGTCTGGGTTTCAGCGGTACCGACGCGCAAGTGATCGAGCGCGCCGCCAAAGAAGCCATGCCGCTGCTGGTCGCCAGTTGCTCGGCGTCGAGCATGTGGGTGGCCAACGCCGCCACGGTCAGCCCGAGTGCCGACACTGCTGACGGTCGCGTGCATTTCACCGCCGCCAACCTCAATTGCAAATACCACCGCAGCATCGAGCACCCGACCACCAGCCGTTTGCTCGGTGCGATGTTCGCCAATCAGCAGCACTTCGCCCATCACGCCGCGTTGCCGGCCGTGGCGCAGTTCGGCGACGAAGGCGCGGCCAACCACACGCGTTTCTGCCGTGAGTACGGCGAGGCGGGCGTTGAGTTCTTCGTGTTCGGTCGCAGTGCGTTCGACAACCGTTTCCCGGCGCCGCAAAAGTACCCGGCGCGGCAGACCCTCGAAGCCTCGCAAGCCGTTGCGCGCCTGCACGGTCTGCGTGACGAAGGCGTGGTTTACGCCCAGCAGAACCCGAACGTGGTCGATCAAGGCGTGTTCCACAACGACGTGATTGCCGTGGGCAATGGCGAGGTCTTGTTCTATCACGAGGACGCGTTCCTCGACACCGAGTCGATGCTGGCCGAGCTGCAAAGCAAACTGGCCAAAGTCGGTGGTAACTTCCAATCGGTGTGTGTGCCGCGTTCGGCAGTCACCGTGGATGACGCGGTGCGTTCTTACCTGTTCAACAGCCAATTGCTCTCGCGTCCGGACGGTTCGATGCTGTTGATCGTGCCGCAAGAGTGCCAGGCCAACGAACGCGTCTGGGCTTACCTGCAAAGCCTGACCAGCTCCGGCGGTCTGATTCGCGAAGTGAAGGTTTTCGATCTCAAGCAAAGCATGCAAAACGGCGGTGGTCCGGCGTGCCTGCGACTGCGCGTCGCGCTTAACGAAACCGAACTGGCGGCGGTCAACCCAGGGGTTATCATGACGGCACCGTTGTACGGTTCGTTGACCGCATGGGTCGAGAAGCACTACCGCGACCGCCTGAGCGAAACCGATCTGGCGGATCCGCAGTTGCTGCTTGAATGCCGGACGGCACTGGATGAACTGACGCAAATCCTTAAACTGGGCGCGGTTTATCCATTCCAGATCAATTGATGGCCGGTGCGTCGCCTGAACGCGGCGCGCGGCTTGTCTCACCAAGAGAGTAAAAACATGAGCGATTCCCTGCAGCTGATCCTTGAAGACACCGACGGCACGCAACTGGAGACCTCCTGCACCCGCGTTGCGGTCATGTGGCAAGGCAAAGAGCTGTGGATCCAGCAGGACGGCCGTGGCCAGTTGCTGATCGGCGTGGACGTTGAAGAAGGTGACGCCGAATACGCCAACCTGCTGCTGCGCCCATTGGCGACTAATCTGGTAAGTCTGCAACTGGAAATGGAACCGGCTGACGCTGGCGACGACGAAGACCACGTGCACGGCCCGGATTGCAACCACGACCACTAAGGAAACCGCTCTATGCTCGCCCTCGGCAAACTGCTTGAACTGACCCTCGCCGGCCGCGAACCGGCGGAGAAGACTCAACTGACTGTCGAAGGCGTGCGCATGCGCTGGTTGAGCGAAGGGGCGCTGGAAGTCCGGCCGCCCGAAGCGCGCGACAATGGCCTGGATCTACTGCTGTCGGCAGGGATCCACGGCAACGAAACTGCACCGATCGAGTTGCTTGATCGGCTGCTGCACGACATCGCACGCGGCGATCTTAAACCGCGTGCACGCATTCTGTTTCTGTTCGGCAACCCCGAGGCGATTCGCAAAGGCGAGCGCTTTGTCGAGCAGGACGTCAATCGGCTGTTCAACGGCCGTCATGAACAAAGCAGTGGTTCGGAAGCGCTGCGGGCCTGTGAGCTTGAGCGTCTGGCGGCGAGCTTCTTCAGCCTGCCGGATCGCCAGCGTCTGCATTACGACCTGCACACGGCGATCCGTGGTTCGAAGATTGAACAGTTCGCGCTGTATCCGTGGAAAGAAGGGCGCCAGCATTCCCGTGTTGAACTGGCACGTTTGCGCGCGGCTGGCATGGAGGCGGTGCTGTTGCAGAACAAGCCGTCGATCGTGTTCAGCTCGTACACCTACGACAAGCTCGGTGCTGAGGCTTTCACGCTGGAACTGGGCAAGGCGCGACCATTCGGGCAGAACGACGGGGTTAACGTCTCGCTGCTGGAAACCCGCTTGCAACAGATCATCGAAGGCAACGAGCCGGAAATGGCTGAGCCAGAGCTGGACGGTTTGCAGTTGTTCAGCGTGGCGCGGGAAATCATCAAGCACAGCGACGCGTTCCGCTTGAACCTGCCGCAGGACATTGAAAACTTTTCCGAGTTGGAAATGGGCTATGTGCTGGCCGAAGATCTGGCCAATACCCGCTGGATCATCGAGGAAGAGGGCGCGCGAATCATCTTCCCTAATCCCAAGGTCAAGAACGGCTTGCGCGCGGGCATCCTGATCGTCCCGACCACCGACGAAAATCTCGCCTGACCCAATGATCGTTCCCACGCTCCGCGTGGGAATGCAGCCCGGGACGCTCCGCGTCTCAAAGCGGACGCAGAGCGTCCATTGAGGCATTCCCACGCAGAGCGTGGGAACGATCTTTAGAGACTTAGACCGCTACTGCATGCGGCTCAGTGCGGCGCAGTGCGCGAACCTTGCGCAGTGTATCCGTGCAAGTCCGCGCCGCTTCCTGACCCTTGTGTACAAAGTGCTCAAAGAAGAATTTCTGATGCTCGTCACCCGCATGGAAGTGATGCGGCGTCAGCGACACCGAAAACACCGGCACTTCGGTTTCCAGTTGCACTTGCATCAGGCCGCTGACCACCGATTGGGCGACGAACTCGTGACGGTAGATGCCACCATCCACCACCAGGGCTGCGGCAACGATGCCGGCGTAACGACCGGTTTTGGCCAGCAACTTGGCGTGCAGAGGCATTTCAAAAGCGCCGCCGACTTCGAAGATGTCGATGTCCGATTCCTGATAACCCAGGGCAATCATTTCGGCGACGAAGCCTTTACGGCTCTGGTCGACGATTTCTTTGTGCCAGCAGGCCTGGATGAACGCGACGCGCTCGCCATGAGGGTGTTTGCTTTTGCTGTCGATAGCGGTGGGTTGCATGTTCTGACTCCTGTTTGTGTGAAAAACAGGGCGTTATGAATCGAAAGGGATTCAAGGGTGCGCACACGCACAACATCGCGCGGACGGCCCTTTGGCGTTAATCCCGTTCTCTCTTCATCCGGACTATGACCGTCGGCCCTGGAATCACACCGGGTCTGCTGACCTTGCCGCCGATCACAGCCAAAGCTATGTCCGTCGCCAAGCGCTCGCGGGCTATGCGCATTGCGCGCAATTACCGCCGGTGGGGAATTGCACCCCGCCCTGAGAACGTTTTTGCCGCCCTTTCTCGGGCGGCGCAGCGTTTTTAACACAGATTGTGTGTCTGTGCATTGCGCCTTTCTGATGATTGCCATCGAATTTTCTGGTGCTGGAAAACGAAAATTCCTTGCGCAAGGGTTGATTAATCCGCGCCATGACCGCAGTAATCCCACTTCGTAAAGGGATTTCCCCTGCTGACTTGAGGCCAGGTTCATGAGCGTTATCGATCTTCGCAGCGACACCGTCACCCAACCGACTCCCGCCATGCTCGACGCAATGACTGCGGCGGCCACTGGTGACGACGTGTACGGCGAAGATCCGACGGTCAATCGTCTGGAGGCGGAACTGGCCAAGCGCCTGGGTTTTGCCGCCGCGCTGTTCGTGCCGACCGGCACCATGAGCAACCTGCTCGGGTTGATGGCGCATTGCGAGCGCGGCGACGAATACATCGTCGGCCAGCAGGCGCACACCTACAAATACGAGGGCGGCGGCGCGGCGGTGCTCGGTTCGATTCAGCCTCAGCCACTGGAAGTACAGGCCGACGGTTCGCTGGATCTGGATCAGGTTGCGGCGGCGATCAAACCTGACGACTTTCATTTCGCCCGGACGCGTTTGTTGGCGCTGGAAAACACCATGCAGGGCAAAGTGCTGCCGCTGGAATATCTGGCGCGGGCACGTGAGTTCACCCAAGAGCATGGCCTACAACTGCACCTCGACGGCGCGCGGCTCTACAACGCGGCGGTCAAGCTTGGCGTCGATGCGCGGGAGATCACGAAGTATTTCGATTCGGTATCGGTGTGCCTGTCCAAAGGCCTCGGCGCGCCGGTGGGTTCGGTGTTGTGCGGCTCCGAGCAACTGATCGGCAAGGCCCGCCGTTTGCGCAAGATGGTTGGCGGCGGCATGCGTCAGGCTGGCTTGCTGGCAGCGGCGGGACTATATGCGCTGGATCACAACGTCGAGCGTCTGGCCGACGACCATGCCAATGCGCAGTTGCTCGCCGATGGTCTGCGTGAAGCGGGTTTCATCGTCGAACCCGTGCAAACCAACATGGTTTATGTGCAAATGGGCGACAAGGCCGAGGCGATCAAGGCGTTCGCCGCTGAACGCGGGATCAAGTTGAGCGCCGCTGCGCGTCTGCGCATGGTCACGCACATGGACGTCAATCGCTCGCAAATCGAGCAAGTGATCGCGACATTCGTCGAGTTTTCGCGCAAGTGACAGCGTTAGCCGTCCAATTGACCGTTTCTATCGTATAAACACGCTGT
>NZ_JBIVJB010000127.1:0-9862 GCF_044750025.1 Pseudomonas sp. NPDC088885
GAGTACCACTTCAAGATCGAGGTGGCACAGCCTGCGATAAATCTCTTCCTTGCGTTCACGTACGGCATGGTTCTGCGGCAACAACTCGCAGCAGCTATGCAGTAAATGCAGCACTTCCAATGCAAGATCGGGCTCCCAGGCGTGCAGGCCTGAGTCCTGTAATGTCTGATCGAGGGTTTCCAGCTGGTTCTTGGCCAGTTCGTATTTCTTGGCCATGAAGCACAACCGTGCGAGGGCGAACTGCCAGAAGAACCGCACGCGCCCACCCTGAGCGGCTTGCAGTCCTTGCTTGAGAATCTGCACAGCAGGCTTGAGGCCTTCCTTGCGCAGAATCGGCAGCACCTCTTCGAGGGCTTTTTCCCAGGCAGGCTGGGTTTCGACGTTGTCACTTTCGACCTTGCGCGGCGCGCTGGCGCTTTGCAGATGCGGCATGACGTTAGCGGCGATCCACGCCCGAGTAGCGGGATCGGCGAACGGTGCGCCGTCATGGAAACGCAGTTCGATAATGCCGGGCAGCCGTTGAACCAAAAGCGCGAAGTGGATTTCCACTTCGCGCATGGCCAGCTCGGCGTTGAGGTTCTGGAGACATTCCCAGACCATCCTCTGGCCATCGAACCAGAACGGCGCCTTCGCCAGGCTCGCCTCCAGTTCCACCAGCAAATCCGCGTATTTGCCCTGATCGAAGCGATCCTGATAGAGCTTGAGCTTGTCGACCGGCAGGCCGCGCAGCATGGTGATCTGCTCGGCGTTGCGCTCGGGCACCGCGTCGATGGTCATCCACAACAGCGTGCGGTTGAGGCGCAAGGCGCGCAGGTCAGTGGCTTTCTGTTTGAGCCACCAGGCACACAACGGGCGAGCGCTGTCTTGCTGGGCGCGCAATGCTTTGTGCGCGTCTTTTTCGTTGTCGATCGGCGCGCCTGGAGTGAGCAACTGGGTCGCGGCCTGCTTGACCTGCGCCACCGCTGCGCCCACCACACCGGGGGCCGGCTGATTGTCGGCAGCGCGCTGGATCATGGTTTTCAGGCGACGGGAGATCGGCAGCAGCAGCGGCGACTCATCGCCCAAGTGCTCGGCGCAAGCGGCTTCAAGACCTGTCAGGTGATCGGAGAGCTGCCGAAACATCGGCAACTGCTCTTTGATCGCAATGTTTTCGGTGATGACCTGCTCAAGACGCGGCACCAGCCAGCCGATGGCGGCGGCACGGGTGCGGGGTTTGAGCGGGTGGACGTCGGCCCAGTTGTTTTCCGACAGATGGTGCAGCAGACCGAGGCCAGCCAGCAGCCCGGGGAAGGATTCACGCTGGTACAACGACCAGGTCAGCCAGGCGCCGACACGCAAATCCTTGGATTGGGTACGCAGCAGGTTTTCGCTGTTTTCGCGGATTTTCAGCCAGTCGATCTGCCCGCTTTCGTGCATCGACGAGGCTTTGCTCAGCTCGCTTTCCAATGCCTCGAATTCGCTCGAAAAGCGAACGTCTTCGCCCGCGAAATTCTCTTTGGAAACAGAGACTTTTGCGAGTTCGAGGTAATGAGCGGAAAGTTTGCTTGAGTAGGACATCCATGGCCTTTATTAAGGATTACGGTCATACGCCTATTGGAATTGCATCGGCGCGGGACAGTATCGAAGAGCGGGTACGGGACTCATCCAATTGAGTTTGTGCTCTTTCAAGTGCGCGCATCGTAATCACTATGATGGCCACTAGCAAGCATCTGATTAAACAACAAGACGAAGTGTTGAATGAGGTTCGTAGGAGATCGCCCTATATGTTGCAAGGGAATCCCTGATATCCGTTTATATTTGCATCATTCCCATATCCCCCGCCAAACCGTTGATCTAGAGCGCTCCGAGCCAGCCGGACGCATCCTGCCGGCACCCATCTCCAATACTCGGAGGCAAGCATGACAACTTTGGAAAAAAATAGAAGTAGGACACTTCCTAAAATGCATTGGTTTCTCTGTGTAATTCGGCGGTGACAATGGTCAACAGGAAAAGTGCCATCAATTTGATGCCATATTTGTTTTACCAAACTTCACAGCCCCAGAAACACAGCACGCTCCTGCTAATCCAATAGTTATCGAAGTAGCTTCCTACAGTCCTCTCCTTCAATTCGTGCAACACCTTAAAACCCGGAAGTCTCTGACAAATCTCGGAGATACTTCTTACATCAATTTATTTCCCGCGCAGCTAGCGTGCCTTGGCAAACTTTTTACGCGTGGCGATCACGGAGGATCGGGCACCGCGCAATGACTCACTTTGCTTAAGGACAAGCCTATGTTTAGTAAGGGCAATTGCTCGCGGTTTACCCTGCACATCCCCGCCGTTCGTCATGATTTCAAGGTGCTTTCGTTTGAAGGTACTGAACGGGTCAGTCAGCTTTACGCCATTCGGATTGTCGTAGTAAGTGAGCGAACGGATATTGATCTGGAAACTCTGCTCAGCCGACCTGCGTTTTTGCAGTTCGGCGCCAATCAGGAAGGCATTCACGGGCGCATCGAAAACGTAATGCACGTTGAGTCTGGCAAACGGTTGACTCGCTATGAGCTCACACTGGTTCCCGCGCTGCACTACCTGCAATTCAGCCGCGACCAGCGGATTTTTCAGAATATGACGGTGCCGAAAATCGTCGCGCTTGTGCTGCAGCGACAGGGCATTCAGCCCGATGCCTTCATCTTCAATGTCACCACCAGTCCGGCGCGTGAGTACTGTACGCAATACGGCGAAAGCGATTTCCGTTTTATCCAGCGGCTGTGTGCCGAGGACGGCATCGCGTGGCATCACCAGCACTTGGTCGACAGACATTTGCTGGTGTTCAGCGACAGTCAGGTGTTTTTTCCCAAATTGGGAGCGACCGCTTTTCAGCCTGACAGCGGCATGGTTGCGGAACGCCCGGTGGTCAATCACCTGACCATGGGGTTCAACACGCGCACCAACACGATCACCCGTCGCGACTACGACCTGAATCGCCCGAGCCTGTTGCTGGAGAGTCGCTTCACCGCCGAGTTCACACCCGAGCTCGAGGACTATCGCTATCCGCTGCTGATGACATCCGAGAAGCACGGAAAACAGCAAGTCCGTCAGGCATTGGAACGACACCGCAGTGACTATCAATGGATTGAGGGCAAGAGCAATCAAGCGACATTGCGCAGCGGTCATCTTTTCGACCTGACTGAACATCCGCGACAGGACTGCAACGAGATGTGGTTGCTGCTGAACATCATTCATGAAGGCAAGCAGCCGCAGGTACTGGAAGAGGCTTTCAGCAGCGAGGACAAAACGGCTGACGGCTTCACTCAAGGTTATCGCAATACCTTCAAGGCCATCCCGGCCGACGTGCTTTACCGCCCGCCACTGCCAGCGCCAAGACCTGTGCTGGTTTGCCAGACCGCGCGAGTCACCGGGCCGCCCGGAAGAGAGACGTTCTGCGACGAATTCGGCAGGGTTCGCGTCGAGTTCCCATGGGACCGGGCAGAGCTCAATAGCGAGAAGAGCAGCTGCTGGATACGCGTTGCCTCCAGCTGGGCCGGGGAAGGTTTCGGGGCGATGACCATTCCGCGCATCGGCATGGAAGTGGTCGTGACTTTTCAGGAGGGTGACCCGGATCAACCGCTGATCACCGGTTGCGTACCCAACAAGGTCAAATCCCCCGCCCACCCACTGCCGGCCAACGAGACCAGAACGGTCTTGCGCACTCAAAGCTCACCGCGCAATGGCGGTTACAACGAGTTGTCGATCGAAGACCGTGCAGGCCAGGAGAAAATCTACCTGCGGGCTCAGCGCGATCTGGAACAACTGATCCTTAACGACAGCCACTGCCTGATTACCCGCGACTGCTTCGAGCAAATTGGCAATGACAGTACCAGCCTGATCGAGGGCAAGACGTTGCGCACCCACCAAGGTGTGCGCAGTACGCAGGTCAACGCCGATGACCTGCTCACGGTTAGCGGCATCAGCAGTCAGTCGGTGGGAGCGCTGGTCATTCAGGCCGGCCAGCAGGCGCATGTCACCGCAAGCAACGTGGTGATCGACGCTGGCATGAGCCTGACGCTGTCGGCGGGCGGTCACCACATCGTCATCAACGCCGGCGGGATTTTCAGCAGCGTGCCCATCGTCGAGGGAGGTGCGCCGTTGGCGGGCATCGCGCCACTCCAGCCGCCGCTGGCAGTGGGCGGAATCGTCCCTCCTGTCAGTGCCACACAGCTGTCGATCGTCAACAGTGCTCGCCAGCAGGCGGCGGATTATTGCCCGCTGTGCGAAGCCTGTGCGGCTGGGCAGTGCGGCCTGGGAGAAGTCGCATGAACCGGGTCGAACAATGGCTGCACGAACAGTCTCTGGCCGGACGAGATTTGTTTCTGATGCTCGATAACGACGGTCAGAGCGAAGCACGCACTGCGCTTGCCGCCGACCTGGGTACTGAGCAATTTCGTCATTTGTACGCGGGCACGGCAGCCGAATCATTGGCGCAAACCGGCCCGCTGCTGCTGCGGATCGACACGGCGAGCCACCCCGTCATCCAGACATTGCTCGCCACCCCCGAACGCCATTGGGGTTGGCTGGCCAGTGCCGAGCATGTCGCTCTGGAGAGTCTGGCAAGCCATTGGCGCGAGCGCGTGGTGACCGGCGAACGCCCCAATCTGGCGGTGTATCGCGTGCATGACAACCGCGTGCTCGGACGCGCGCTGGCGCATCTGCAACCCGAGCAATACGCCGCTTTGCTCGGGCCGATCAGCAGCGTCTGCTATTGGCACGCGGGGCAATGGAACGTCGCCGACAACCCGGATCCCGGCGAGCACCCGCTGCCCACCGAACCGCCATGGCTGCAGACGCCTACACCGGAGCTGATTTACGCCAACGTGCTGTTCGACAACGCCCGTCGCTATCTGGTGGGTGAGCACACTGAAGCGATGGCCAAGCTAGCGGAGCAACTCGACATGGATGACTGGTTGTGGGCACAGATTCAGCTGACGCGCTTGTGGGGCTGGCAGCAACCGGAGCAAGTGCACTTTTTACTGACCCAAAGCCTTCAGCTACCGGGGTATGTGCCGCCCAAGTCATGGTTGCCGAAACCTGAAGAAGACCCGGCGGCGCATTTTGAGCGGGTGTATCAGCAGGTGCTGTATTGGCAGGAGAGCGGAGTCTTATGAGACGTGCATTTCAATTTCTGGCGCTCGGCGGTTGCATTGCATTGACCTTGGGCTGTTCAGCTGTCAGCAAGCTAAACACATTCACCTTTGTTCCTGACTTTCCGCCTGACTTCAAATACGAACTGAAAGCCATCTACCTGCCCCTCGAAGGAGAAACGTGCAGAGTCGCAGGAAAGCCGGATTTCTGGGTCAGCTTCAATAAACCCAATATGGAATACGTCAGCAATGCGGAAATTGAGCTGTACAAAACAGCGAGTAACTGCCCGCTGGTGCTGAACCATGTGGAGATCAAGGTCATCGGCGTTTTCGGCCCAGGACGTAGTAACAGCAGCTATGACTACGCCTCATTTGCCGTGCGCCCGGAGTTGCTAGAGCGACAAATGGGTAGTTTCAGAGATGACGAGACAGCTGAGTTCTTCGGTGAGTGCATGTGGTCTTTTCGCACGGTGGGCCCGAAGCGTTACCTGATCAAACTGCTGACCTGCAAAAAAATGGATGCGCAGGGCAATGTCGGGCGAAGCCGCCCTTCAACGGCGTACACGCTGACTCAGCTGGCGGGAATAACCGTAAGGCTGAAGATCAAGTTGTCCGAACAGGAAAAACCCGCCATTGGAGATACCTGGAGCAAGGTACCCGGCGGATGGAAGCGTTGCATGGGCGACAATTTTCAAGACCAGTACGCGTTTTGCTACGGCAATCACCAGGACTTCAGCACCTTCAGGATGGTGGATGAGCGCATCTGCACCATTTACCCCGGCTGTACGGAAAACAAGGATGAGACCCCATGACGGATCAAAAAACACCGCATTCGCGGGTGTATTTCCCCCACTTCAAACGAGTCTTTCAGTGCCTGACATTGAGCACTTGTCTTGCTTTGACATCGGGTTGTGCGGCTGTGGGCAAACCGAACACATTCACCTTTGTTCCCGACTTTCCGCCTGACTTCAAATACGAACTGAAAGCCATCTACCTGCCCCTCGAAGGAGAAACGTGCAGAGTCGCGGGAAAGCCGGATTTCTGGGTCAGCTTCAATAAACCCAATATGGAATACGTCAGCACTGCAGAAATTGAGCTGTACAAAACAGCGAGCAACTGCCCGCTGGTGCTGAACCATGTTGAGATCAAGGTCATCGGTGTTTTTGGTCCGGAGCGAAGTGACAGCAGCTATGACTACGCCTCATTTGCCGTACGTCCGGAGTTGCTGGAGCGACAAATGGGTACTTTCAGAGATGACGAGACAGCTGAGTTCTTCGGTGAGTGCATGTGGCTTTTTCGCACCGTCGGGCCGAAGCGTTACCTGATCAAACTGCTGACCTGCAAAAAAATGGATGCGCAGGGCAATGTCGGGCGAAGCCGCCCTTCCACGGCGTACACGCTGACTCAGCTAGCGGGGAAAAAGGTAAGGCTGAAGATCACGTTGGCAGGTGAGGAGTTGCCCGGCTGGGGCGACACCTGGGTTCAAGTCCCAGGCGGCTGGAAACGATGCATGGGTAATGGTTTTGAAGATCAACACGCCTATTGCAACGGAAACTACAAAGACTTCAGCACGTTCCGAATGGTTGACGAAAGAGTCTGCACCATCTACCCGGGATGCACGGAAAACAGGGATGCGACTCCATGAATATAGAACCCTTAGCCGCCAGTGATGCCGCTTTCATGTCGGGGCATATTCATGCGTGTCCTCGGCGTAGTCATTCGACCAGTTTTCAACTAGTGGACGAATTTGGTGATGGAAAACCTTACGCCGGTTTGGCGTTCGAGATCGTTGATTACGAAGACACTATCTATACGGGAAAGCTCGATGCCAAGGGCTTCGGAAAAGTCGACAACCACCATTGCGGCCCGTTAGTGCTTAAAGCAAGTCGCCCATTCGAAGGTTCGGACACACTTTACAAGGCTTTGATAAAAAGGCCGTATTACCCAGTCCCCATTACCGAACTCCAGGTACGCGCCGAAAAAACCCGTTTTTTCCACAAAACAGGCGTACGTACCCAAGCCAACCCAGCAAAAGACCTCGCCGAAACCAATGCTTACTGCCAGATAGAAGTCAGCGAACTAGTAAACCACATTGCGCACTTGCCGCCTCTGGCCCTGCGGCGAGATCCACCGAACATGGTGGTGCATAAACTAATGCACCCGGCGCCAAAATCCAGAAGCTTCACCGTCGTCGATAGATCCGCGCTTGATGCCGGACTGAGCGTCCTCTTCAGTAAAGCGGATATGGCTACGGTCGAACTTGGATTCTTCCCACCCCCTCCCAAACCCGAGGGCATTGCCCTGTTGCCCAACAAGCATCACGTGCTGGAAGTACGCCCGATGAGGGCACTACGGCCCATGCTGTCGACCGGCGACGAATTCTGCGCACTAAACCTCTATCAACTGTCATTGATGGCCACGCTGAGCTACACCGATTTCGGCCAAGAGCCGAACACCCAACCGGTGAGGACTGACAGCGTGAGCTTCACCGTGCAACCCAGCAGCGGCCACTGGTTTGGCCATGCCCTGCCGCAGTTTGATGAACTGTGGAAAGTCGATGCCCTGCAAACGAAGAAGTTCTACCCCTTGTATGAGGAGGTTCCTTACTCGAAACGTCTGGAAGTGGTGCCGTTCGATCCATCGCTCTATCCCGAGGTAAACAACCCCGACTTGGGCGATCAGCAGGAGCACCCGGCCAAACTGCACTTTTTCGATGATCGCCATAAAGACAACAGCACAGACACCCAAGCCTTCATCACTCATCACGACGAGTTGATATTGATCAGCGTACGCGGGACCAGTGAAATGAAACCCGATGCGATGCGGGATGGGGATGCCTATCAGGTTCCTTTTGAGGAAGGAGAAGGCAAGGTACATCGCGGCTTCTACGGCGGCGCCCAAGCGGTTTACCCGTTTGTGGTGAGTTATCTGGAACGGTTCTACAGCGGGCAAAAACTGCTGATCACCGGACACAGTCTGGGCGGAGCAATAGCACTTATTTTGTCGGAGATGCTGCGGCGGAATCAGCGCTATCTTCCGCAGATCGTCCTCTACACCTACGGCGCCCCTCGCGCCGGCGACACCACTTTCATCGACAGTGCCAAGGCTTTGACCCACCACCGCATCGTCAACCAGAACGACCCGGTTCCGAGCGTACCCGCCACATGGATGAACACTTTCGCCAATCCAAAGCCGATGTATATCGCCAATGGAGCAGTGCTGGTTATTACCCCGGCTGCCGGTTTTGCCTTGCTTGTCTGGGGAATGACCAACTTCTTCGGCGACGAATACGGCCATCACGGTGCACTGCGTCATTTCATGCCCGTGGTGTTTGGCAAGCAACACCAATCCTCCATTCTCTGGCAGCCGGGCTGCAGCATCATCAATGATCACGGCTGTGCCGAAGCCTTGCAAAATATCAATGGCTTGCCCAAACGCGGCTCTTTTCTGAAGCAGCTCTTCGCGGCAGGCGATCACTCGATGGTCGGCAGCTACATCCCCTGCTGCTGGGCAAGCCTTCGCCGCTGGCAGGAAGCACTGCAGCTCAAACGCTCTTTGGTCACACCACGGGAGTTCGAATGGGTCAGCGGTGCATTGGAAAATATCAGAAAGCAGCTGCGCGCCGTTGAGCGCGAGATCCAGGCTCACCCCAGCGCCTATGTCCGTCACCAGGAAAGAAATCACAAGACCACGGTTCTCAACAATGAAATAGACAAAATCAAAATGACCCAGGCGCGCTTGGTCGACCTGCGCGGCCAGCGGGTCACCGAAGCCGACGTTTATGGCAGCTATGCCGACCAGCCTGAGTGGGTGCAGGAAAACCTGCTGCGCTGGAACGCTCACCCGGAAAACCTCGTTCAGGAACAACTGGCGATGATTCCGCCAGCAGCCGAAGACCACGATGCCGCCATCGCCGCGATGACCGGTGGGCATGCCGTGGGCGCGCCGTTTCTGCTGGATATTGATTCGATTGTGTAGTGGCTAAATAACGCGCGGGCAAACCTTGGCTATGCCAGAATCCAATGCCATAAAATTCGGCACCCTCTACAAAGGCTGGTAAGGAGCTTCACCTCATGGAATTGAAAGCCATATTTTTCGCAGCACTTGTTTGGCTGCCAATCACCCAAGCATCAGCGGACACCCCGTCACTGGACGGCCATTACTACCTGGTCGGCGCAATGGAAATGGGCGCTGAGTTGCTGCTGCGCAAGGACGGCACCTTTGACGCGGGTGTGTCGTATGGCAGTGCCGACGGTTTTGCCAAAGGCACCTGGCGGGTGGAGAAGGAAATACTGACGCTGAAAAGCGCAACAAAACCTGCCCCCGATAGCGATTTGTCTGCCCTGTTCGAGGATCTGCAATTGGCCATTGAGCCAAACTGCCTGGCCGTGGACTTCGGCAATGGCAAGGCCTGCTTCCGCCGCCAATAAGCCGATTTAAAGGCATAAAAAATGGGCACCCGACCGCAATCGGTGTGCCCATTTTTTCCTGCGGTTCTCCCCGTTATTCGAGGAGTTCGCCGCAATTATGGATTGACGCTGTCTTTCAACGATTTGCCTGGCTTGAACGCAACGGTGTTGCTGGCCTTGATTTTCACCGGTTCACCGGTTTGCGGGTTTTTGCCGGTGCGGGCACCGCGATGGCGTTGCAGGAAGGTTCCTACAGTGACCGCGTCGATCACAGAATCTGTGTACGACGGAGAACCTGTGGGAGCCTGGCTTGCCAGCGATGGCGTCGGCTCAGTC
>NZ_JBIVJB010000128.1:0-9711 GCF_044750025.1 Pseudomonas sp. NPDC088885
TTGCTCGCTTTGATCCGGGTGGACCAAAAAGATGATTTCGTAATGACGCATGAATGCTCCTTACGGGTTGTAGCCTGCCGCTCAAAAACGGTCAGACAAGGAGTGAATGACACTTATGGACTTGCTGGCGCGGGGCACATGCGTGCCTGCCGTCACAGCAAGGGGCGCAATTGTAGAGAAGGGACAGAAGAGGTGCAAGGCAATTGGTGATTATTTGAACAATCACCAAAGAACACCTGTAGGAGCTGCCGAAGGCTGCGATCTTTTGATTTTGTTTTTAAAGACAAGATCAAAAGATCGCAGCCTGCGGCAGCTCCTACAGGGGGCTTATTTCTTGGCAGCAGGCTTGGCTTTTACGCCGCGCTGACGCTGGGCTTCAAACAGGCAGACGCCCGTCGCGACCGAGACGTTGAGGCTGCTGACGCTACCGGCCATCGGCAGTTTCACCAGATAGTCGCAGTGTTCGCGGGTCAGGCGACGCATGCCTTTGCCTTCGGCGCCCATGATCAGAATGGTCGGGCCCGTCAGATCCTGGTCGTAGATGCTGACTTCAGCTTCGCCTGCCGTGCCGACAACCCACAGACCGCGCTGCTGAAGCTTTTCCAGCGTACGCGCCAGGTTGGTTACAGCGACCAACGGAATCACTTCCGCCGCGCCGCAAGCGACTTTACGCACCACCGGAGTCAAGGTTGCCGACTTGTCTTTCGGCACGATCACCGCCAGCGCACCCGCCGCATCGGCGGAACGCAGGCAGGCGCCGAGGTTGTGCGGATCGGTCACGCCGTCGAGCACCAGCAGCAACGGTGCGCCGTCAGTGCGATCGAGCAGCTCGTCGAGCATCGCTTCGCCCCAGACCTGGCTCGGGCTGACTTCCGCGACCACGCCTTGGTGAACGCCTTCAACCCAGGCGTCCATTTCACGGCGCTCGGCCTGACCAACCTGGACACGATTCTCGTTGGCCAGCTCAACCAAGGTCTGCACGCGCGGATCGTTGCGGCTTTCCGCCAGCCAGATCTGCTTGACGCGCTTCGGGTGGTGACGCAGCAACGCTTCTACCGCGTGAACGCCGTAGATTTTTTCCAACTGACTCATGACTTCGCCTTCGGTTTACGTGCCCCGCCACTTTTGGCTGGAGCAGAACCCGCTTTTGGCGGGCCTTTACGATGTTTGCTCGGTTTTGCTGGCTTGCCGCCGGAGGCCTTTTCAGGCGCCGACCGCCCGGTCTTTCCCCCAGGCGCCGCTTTACCACCGTTTTTGGCGTCGGAAAGCAGAGCCTTCTTCATTTCACGGCTTTTACGCAGCTCGGCGTTTTTCGCCACAGCGTCGCTTGGACGATAGGCTTCGGGAGCTTTCTCTTTCGCTGGACGGCGACCTGCGGTTTTTGCAGGAGCCGCTTCGGCTTTTTCCTTCGCGGCTGGCGCAGCAGTTTCAGCACCACGCTTTTTGCGACCGATCGGCGCGCTGATGGTTTTTTCGGCCATCTCGAAGTCGATCTTGCGCTCGTCGAGGTCAACGCGCATGACGCGCACTTCAACGGTATCGCCGAGACGGAAGCTACGACCGGTGCGCTCGCCCGCCAAGCGGTGATGCACAGGATCGAAGTGGTAGTAATCGCCCGGCAGCGCGGTGACGTGCACCAGGCCTTCGACGTAGATATCAGTCAGTTCGACGAACAGACCAAAACCGGTCACCGCAGTGATCACACCCGGGAACGACTCGCCCACGCGATCCTTCATGAACTCGCACTTGAGCCAGTTCACCACGTCGCGGGTCGCTTCGTCGGCACGGCGCTCGCTCATCGAGCACTGCTCGCCGAGTTGCTCAAGCGCCGCTTCGTCGTACGGATAGATGCGCGCCTTCGGAATGGTCATCGCACCGGCACGGCGAACGTGCGGGGTGTCCTGTTTCGAATGGATCACGCTGCGGATTGCGCGGTGCGTGAGCAAATCCGGGTAACGACGGATCGGCGAAGTGAAGTGGGTATAGGCTTCGTAATTCAGGCCGAAGTGGCCCTGATTGTCAGCGCTGTACACCGCTTGGCTCAGCGAACGCAGCATCACGGTCTGGATCAGGTGGAAATCCGGACGATCCTTGATGCTCGCCAGCAATGCCTGGTAGTCCTTCGGCGACGGGCCGTCCTTGCCTTTATGCAGGGACAGGCCGAGTTCGCCAAGGAAGGCACGCAGTTTTTCCAGACGCTCCGGTGGCGGGCCGTCGTGGACGCGGTACAGCGCAGGAATTTCGTGCTTCTTGAGGAATTCGGCGGTGGCCACGTTGGCCGCCAGCATGCATTCTTCGATCAGCTTGTGCGCATCGTTACGGGTGGTCGGACGGATTTCGGCAATCTTGCGCTCGGTACCGAAGATGATTCGGGTTTCCTGCGTTTCGAAATCGATCGCGCCACGTACGTGACGAGCAGCCAGCAGCACCTTGTACAGCGCATAAAGCTGCTTGAGGTGCGGCAGAACGTCGTTGTACTCACCGCGAAGCTGACGCGCCTCGGTGACTTTCGGCGTTTCCAGCATCGCGCTGACTTTGTTGTACGTCAGACGAGCGTGGGAATGGATCACTGCTTCATAGAAGCAGTAGTCAGTCATTTCGCCAGATTTGGAGATGGTCATCTCGCAAACCATGGCCAGACGATCGACGTGCGGGTTCAGCGAGCAGAGGCCGTTGGACAGTTGCTCAGGCAGCATCGGCACGACACGCTCGGGGAAGTACACCGAGTTGCCGCGCACTTGCGCTTCGTTGTCCAGCGCCGAACCGATTTTCACGTAGCTGGAAACGTCGGCAATCGCCACGTACAACTTCCAGCCGCCGGAGAACAGGCGCAGCTTGCCCGGTTTGGCTTCGCAATAAACCGCATCGTCGAAGTCGCGGGCATCTTCGCCGTCGATGGTGACGAACGGCAGATGGCGCAGGTCAACGCGCTTCTCTTTGTCTTTCTCTTCGACTTCAGGCTTGAGCTTGGCCGCTTCTTTCAGGACAGCTTCAGGCCAGACGTGCGGAATGTCGTAGGTGCGCAGGGCAACATCGATTTCCATGCCCGGCGCCATGTAGTTGCCGACCACTTCGACCACATCGCCTTGCGGCTGGAAGCGCGGCGTTGGCCAGTGGGTGATTTTCACCTCGACGAACTGACCGATCTGCGCGTTGGCGTTACGGCCCGGCGTGACCAGCACTTCTTGCTGGATCTTCGGATTGTCGGCAACGACAAAACCGATGCCGCCTTCTTCGAAGTAGCGACCGACGATGGTTTCGTGAGCACGCGAAACAACTTCGACGATCACGCCTTCGCGGCGACCGCGACGGTCAAGACCGGAAACACGGGCCAGCGCACGGTCACCGTCAAACACCAGACGCATCTGCGACGGGCTCATGAACAGGTCGTCGCTGCCGTCGTCCGGCACCAGGAAGCCGAAACCGTCACGGTGACCGCTAATGCGACCGAGGATCAGGTCGAGCTTGTCGACCGGCGCGTACGTGCCGCGGCGGGTGTAGATCAGTTGAGCGTCGCGCTCCATGGCGCGCAGGCGGCGGCGCAGGGCTTCGATCTGGTCTTCTGTGGTCAGACCAAACTCTTCGACCAGTTGCTCGCGGGCAGCAGGCGAACCCCGATCGGCGAGGTGCGCCAGGATCAGTTCGCGGCTAGGAATAGGGTTTTCATATTTTTCCGCTTCACGAGCGGCCTCGGGATCGAGGGACTGCCAATCGGCCATTAGAGAGTTTTCACCTTGTCTATATGCGGGTTAGTTTGGCATAGGCGCCATGAAACGGGAAATTTCCGCTTCTATAAGGCGCGTATCCGGGGCTGTAGCGTTGCTTGAAAGCCGTTTTGACCACCGCCGGTAAAAAAAATCATGTTTTTTGCTGAGAGGGGTTTACAGTTAAAAAGACGCTCCGTATAGTGCGCGCCATCGACGACGCACAGCGTTGCCGATACTGCCCAGATGGTGAAATTGGTAGACACGCCAGCTTCAGGTGCTGGTGACCGCAAGGTCGTGGAAGTTCGAGTCTTCTTCTGGGCACCAATTTAGAGTTTGAGACTAGATCAGTTTCAAGACTCACACAAAAACCCGCGAAAGCGGGTTTTTTGCATTCTAAGGAACGCTTTTGTTAAAACCGATTTATTAAAATTAAATCAGGGGTTTACAGATTAAAAAGCGCTCCGTATAGTGCGCCACATCAACAGCGGCAACGCTAGCGATGATTGCCCAGATGGTGAAATTGGTAGACACGCCAGCTTCAGGTGCTGGTGACCGCAAGGTCGTGGAAGTTCGAGTCTTCTTCTGGGCACCAATTCAAATTCAAGGTTACGGTCTTGGATTTCACAAAAACCCGCGAAAGCGGGTTTTTGCGTTTCTGGCTTCCGGAAATTCACAATGCCCTGTAGGAGCTGCCGAAGGCTGCGATCTTTTGATCTTGTTTTTCCAAAGAGCAAGATCAAAAGATCGCAGCCTTCGGCAGCTCCTACGGTTCAACGCAGACGTCGTATCAGAGCTGGCTGCCTCTCGCAAGGCGCACTTGAGAAACAATATCGTTTATCATTGTTGCAAGTTTTTGCAATGCGACAGTGAGGAACCCTGCGAATGACGTTTCGAAATACCCTGCGCCGAGGCCTGACCTTCACCCTTCTCGGCCTGGCGCTCGCCACTCCCCTCACCCAGGCTGCCGATGCGGTTTCCCTGACTCTCTATAACGGCCAGCACAAGGAGGTCGGCGACGCGATCGCCAAAGCCTTCGAAGCCAAGACCGGCATTCACGTCAATGTCCGCAAAGGCAGCAGCAATCAGCTCGCCAGCCAGGTCATCGAAGAAGGCGACCGCTCCCCCGCCGACGTGATCTACACCGAAGAATCGCCGCCGCTGAATAATCTCGGCGAACTCGGCCTGCTGGCGAAAACCGATGACGCCACTTTGGCTGTGCTTCCGGAAAAATATGTGGCCGGCAACGGCACCTGGATCGGCGTCACAGCGCGCGTTCGCGTAGTTGCCTACAACCCGAAACTGGTCGATGAAAAAGACCTGCCGAAATCGGTGATGGAATTCTCCGATCCGAAGTGGCAAGGCAAAGTCGGTTTCGTGCCAACCAGCGGTGCGTTCCAGGAACAGGCCGTAGCGATCATCAAGCTGCACGGTCGTGACGCTGCCGAAGAATGGCTGACTGGCCTGCGCGCATTCGGCAAAACCTACAGCAACAACATGGTTGCCCTGAAAGCTGTGGAAAACGGCGAAGTCGCTACCGTGCTGGTGAACAACTACTACTGGTTCGCCCTGCAGCGCGAGAAAGGCCAACTCGACTCGAAACTGCATTACTTCACCGGCGGCGATGTCGGTGGCTTGATCACCGTATCCAGTGCTGCCGTGCTGAAATCCAGCAAGCATCCAAAAGAAGCCCAGCAATTCCTCGCCTACATGGCCAGCGAAGAAGGTCAGCGCGTGATCACTCAGACCACCGCCGAATACCCGCTACACAAAGGCATGGAATCGGATCGCGGGCTCAAGCCGTTCAGCGAACTGGAAGCGCCGAACGTAACGCCGGCCGATCTGGGCAATGCCGAGGAAGCGCTGGAACTGGAACGTGAAGTTGGCTTGAACTGATGGCCGCATCGTTATCCGCCCCCGCCGCGCGCGGGGGTTACGTACCAAAGCGTAAGCGGCCGTCGATCTGGCTGGTGCTGCCAGTGTTGCTGCTGGTGGTGCTCAGCCTTTTGCCGCTCGCCTACGTCGGACTGAAAGCCTGGCAGGCCGGCTGGGCCGAGGCGCTGCACTTGCTGTGGCGCCCGTACGTGTTCGGCCTGCTGCGCAATACGCTGGCATTGATGGTTGGCGTGACGATTACCTGCGGCGTTATCGGTCTGTCGCTGGCGTGGCTGCTGGAACGCAGCAATCTGCCGGGGCGGCGCCTGTGGGGCGTGATTCTGTGCCTGCCGTTCGCGGTGCCGGCGTTTGTCAGCAGCTTCACCTGGGTCTCCTTGAGTGCGCAGTTCGAAGGGCTCGGCGGGGCGATTCTGGTGATGAGCTTGTCGAAGTATCCGCTGATCTTTCTGCCGGTAGCGGCAACCCTGCGCAATCTCGATCCATCCCTTGAAGAATCCGCGCGCACCCTCGGGCAGAATCGCTGGGGGGTGTTTTTCCGCGTCACCCTGCCGCTGCTCTGGCCGTCGCTGCTGGCCGGTTCGCTGCTGATTGCCTTGCACATGTTGGTGGAGTTCGGCGCGCTGTCGATCATCGGCCTGCAAACCTTCACCACGGCGATCTATCAACAGTTCGAACTGGAATTCAGTAACGCCAACGCGGCGATGCTTTCTGCGGTGCTGCTGGCGCTGTGTCTGTTGCTGTTGTGGCTGGAACTGCGCGTGCGTGGCAAAGGCCGGCATGTGCGCACCGGGCAAGGCGCGGCGCGTCAGGCGGAGCAAGTTCGATTGGGTCGCTGGGCTTCGCTGGGTCAGTTGTATTGTCTGGCGCTGGCGATTGTCGGCAGCGGGATTCCGCTGGGCATGCTGGCGTACTGGCTGGCGGTCGGATCGTCGGCAGCCTTTCCGGTGGCGGCGATCACCGAAGCGCTGCTGTCGTCGCTGGCGTTGTCGCTGGGCGGCGCGGCGTTGTGCCTGGTGCTGGCAGTGCCGGTGGGTTTGCTGGTGGTGCGTTACAAAGGCCAATTGGCGATTTGGGCTGAGCGTCTGCCGTACCTGTTGCACGCGCTGCCGGGCCTGGTGATTGCGCTGACGCTGGTGTATTTCGCCCTGCATTACGTGCCGGCGCTGTACCAGACTTCGGGGTTGTTGCTGATTGCTTATGCGCTGCTGTTTCTGCCGCTGGCGCAGGCACCGATTCGTACTGCACTGAACAAGGCTGCACCGCAGCTTGAAGAGGCTGCCCGCACGCTGGGCGCTTCGTCGTTCACGGCGTTTTGCCGGGTAACGTTGCCGATTATTTTCCCGGCATTGGGCGCGGCGTTTGCGCTGGTGTTTCTCGATGCGATGAAGGAATTGACGGCGACGTTGCTGTTGAGTCCGACCGGGCTTAACACGCTGGCGACCGAGGTGTGGGCGCATACCGCGAATGTTGAGTTTGCGGCGGCGGCGCCTTATGCGGCGTTGTTGATTTTGGTGTCCGGGTTGCCGGTGTATCTGCTGACGACGCGGATGTATCTGAGCCGCTGATACCGCTTTCGCGAGCAGGCTCGCTCCCACATTTTGACCAAGTCCCATCAGAGGAATGCGATCAAATGTGGGAGCGAGCCTGCTCGCGAAGAGGCCCTCCCAGCCAACGCTAAGCCCTGAACTGCCCCAGACTCGCCTTCAACTGCGCAGCCAAACCATCCAGCACCTTGCCACTCGCCGTGGTTTCCACTACCGCCTGCGCCGCTTTCTCGGCCTGCGCATGAATCGTCTCTACCCGCCCACGCACCGCCTGCGCACCCTGCGCCTGATGCGCCGCTGCCTGCGTCGCCAGACCAATCGCCGCATGCACCTGCTCAACCGAGGCCTGCACCGATTGCTGCAACCGCGCACTGTCGCGCAACACCAGCAAGCCTTCGCTAGCCTGACGCCCGGCCTGACCAATCGCCTCGACCGCCTCACGCGCACCCTGCTGCAAAGCAACAATGTGCGCCTGAATATCGCCGGTAGAGCTTTGCGTCTTGCTCGCCAACGCACGCACCTCATCCGCCACTACGGCGAACCCACGCCCGGTTTCACCCGCGCGCGCTGCTTCAATGGCCGCGTTCAGTGCCAGCAAATTGGTCTGCTCGGCGATCCCGTGGATCACCGTCAGCACCACTTCAATCTGTTCACTCTGCTGCGCCAGTCGCTGGATGACTTTCGCTCCAGTGTCGACCTGTCCCGCCAACGCCTCAATCAAGCCGCCGACCTTGGCCGACGTGCGAGTGTTTTCGTCGGTAGCCTGACGAATATCCACCACCTGCTTCAACGCCGCCTGCATCGCATGGCTTTCCGACTGCGCCTCGTCGGCCATTTGCGACAGTGCGCGCAGACTCTCCGCCACTTCATCACGCTGCATCCCGGCCGCCGCATCGGCACCAGCATTGCGCAGAGTCATCGCGCCGATTTCCACGCCGGTACGCTGGGCGACATCGCCCGCCTCGCGCACGATCGGCTGCAACTTATCGACAAAGCGATTGACCGCCGAAGCCATGTCGCCGATTTCGTCCTTGCTGTTGATCTGCACCCGCTTGGTCAGATCGCCCTCGCCCGCTGCCAGATCATCCATCGCGGCATTGAGCATCTTCAGGCGATTGACCACGCGATGGCCCAACACCACGGCCAGCAACAGCAGCACGCCGCAGCCGACCAGCGCCAGGCCCAGACCGATTCTCCAGCGCAGCGTCGCCGCGGCTTCTTGCACGGTGCTGGCGGTATTGGCTTTCATTTCAGCAGCGGTGGATTGCGCCGATTGCAGACGCGCCTGCATGGCTTTTGCGCTATCGGCGGCAGCACCTTGAAGACTGTCGCCGACCAGTTGATCACTGCTGGCGATCAGCGCCGAGAAGCGTTTATCCAGCGCGGCCAGATCGGTTTCCACCGACGCCGTGGAAACGCCCATCAGCACCTTGCCGATTTCCACGCCGTTGGGATTGATCGAGGCTTCAAGGTAGTAAACCGACGGATCGTTCTTCGCCGCATCCAGCACCTTATCCAGCGCACGCTCGCCTTGGCCTTTTTCCAGCAAGGCTTTGTTGATCGGGTTTTCGCGGTTGAGATAACGGGTCAGGTGCTGGCCGGTGGCATCGTCGTACACCACAAACAGCACATTGGGATTGCGCTGGGCACGACGAGCGAACTCGGAGAGGGTCGGCACGTCGCTGTCCCACATCGCGCGCGGCGCAACGGAGGCGAGCAGTTGCGCCATGTCATTGGCCGAGTCCTTGAGGTCTTTTTCCAGGGTCGCACGCAACTGCGCCTGCTCATCCTTCAGACGCGTGGACAAACCGGCGGTCAAGCGCTGGCGGGTGCTGCTGGAAAGGTTGTCCAGGCTCGACGTGACTTCACGTCCGGCCTGCTCTAGTTCACCAGAGAGTTTCTGGCTGTCGGCACCTAGGCGCACGGCCAGATCGGCTTCCAGCGCCGTGACGGTGCTCCGTGTCAGGGCGACGGCCACCAGCACTTGCACCAAAAGGGCGATACCAAGGGTAACGAATACCGGGCGCAACAAACGGCTTTGTAACAGTGAGAGAACGGCCGACACTGTGAATACCTCTACTTCTGACGCCATTAATTTGATGGCACTCTTGTAGGAAGTTTCACAGCAAAGGTCATGCCGTCCGACAGGCATAAACGACAAAGGCCCCGATTAAGGGGCCTTTGTTTTTTACATCAACGACTTATCAAGCAAACGGATGACGCAGAACGATGGTTTCGTTGCGATCCGGGCCCGTCGAAATAATGTCGATCGGTGCGCCGATCAACTCTTCAACGCGCTTGATGTAGGCACGAGCGTTAGCCGGCAGCTCTTCCAGGGTTTTGGCACCCACGGTCGATTCAGTCCAGCCCGGCACTTCTTCGTACACAGGCTGCAGGCCTACGTAGCTGTCAGCGTCGGTCGGAGCAACGGCGTTGCCTTGCGCGTCTTTGTAGCCGACGCAGATGTTGATGGTTTCCAGACCGTCGAGTACGTCCAGCTTGGTCAGGCAGATGCCCGAGATGCTGTTCACATCGATAGCGCGACGCAGGATAACGGCGTCGAACCA
>NZ_JBIVJB010000129.1:0-9670 GCF_044750025.1 Pseudomonas sp. NPDC088885
AGTTCAAGGTGACCCTGTCGATGCTGCTGGAGATGCTGTTCTCCATGCTGCTGGCGCCGGTGCGGATGATTTTCCACACGCGTTTCGTTCTGGCCGCGTTCCTCGGCTGGGCCGCGACCTGGAATTCACCGCAACGTGACGACGACTCGACGCCTTGGAGCGAGGCGGTCAAACGCCACGGCCCGCAAACTTTGCTGGGTTTCTGCTGGGCGCTGCTGGTGATCTGGCTGAACCCGAGCTTCCTCTGGTGGCTGGTGCCAATCGTCGGTTCGCTGATGCTGTCGATCCCGGTGTCGGTGATTTCCAGCCGTGTCGGTCTGGGCCTGAAGTCCCGTGACGAGAGCCTGTTCCTCATCCCTGAGGAATACAATCCGCCACAGGCGCTGCTGGCGACCGATCAGTACACCCACGAAAACCGTTACCACGCGCTCAACGACGGCTTCGTCCGCGCGGTGGTCGATCCTCAGCAGAACGCTTTGGCGTGCTCGCTGGCGACTTCCCGTCACGGTCAGGCCGAACCGATCGAATGGCTGCGTCAGGAACGTGTGCGTCACGCGCTGAAGGTTGGCCCTGCGGGGTTGAACAACCATGATCGTCTGCAATTGCTGAGCGATCCTGTTGCCTTGGCGCGTTTGCATGAGCAGGTCTGGGCGGAAGGTCACGCTGAGTGGCTGGATGCATGGCGCGCTTCGGTGAAAGCCGATCCGCATGCGCCGTTGTTGCCGTTGCAACCGGTGAGCCTGCAGGCGCAACCGGCCTGATAAAAAGATCGCAGCCTTCGGCAGCTCCTACAGGATTATGTGAACACCTGTAGGAGCTGCCGGAGGCTGCGATCTTTTGCTTTTTAATCCCTCCCCGTAACAACAATTCCCGGCAAAAAGCCTTGTGCAAACGGACGAGTGCGTTAGCATCCGTCCCCGAATTGGCGCGCCCGGGCTTTTTTGCCCGTTTCTGTCGGTTTTTCGCGCCGCACACGCAATGGTTTTGGGGACTTGAAGATGAAGAAGTATCTGTCGATGCTGCTGGTCGGCGTCACGGCACTGGTTGCAGTCAATGCGGCGCAGGCTGGCGCAATCGATGACGCGGTCAAGCGCGGCACGTTGAAAGTCGGTATGGATCCGACCTATATGCCGTTCGAAATGACCAACAAGCGCGGCGAAATCATCGGCTTCGAAGTCGACATTCTCAAAGCCATGTCCAAAGCCATGGGCGTCAAACTGGAACTGGTTTCGACCGGCTACGACGGCATCATCCCGGCGCTGATGACCGACAAGTTCGACATGATCGGCAGCGGCATGACCCTGACCCAGGAACGCAACCTGCGCCTGAACTTCAGCGAACCGTTCATCGTCGTCGGCCAGACCCTGCTGATCCGCAAAGAGCTGGAAGGCACCATCAAGTCGTATAAAGACCTGAACACCGCTGACTACCGCATCACCTCCAAGCTCGGCACCACCGGCGAGATGGTTGCCAAGAAGCTGATCTCCAAAGCCAAGTACCACGGCTACGACAACGAGCAAGAAGCCGTGCTCGACGTGGTTAACGGCAAGGCTGACGCCTTCATCTACGACGCCCCGTACAACGTGGTCGCGGTGACCAAGGTCGGCGCCGGCAAACTGGTGTTCCTCGACAAGCCGTTCACCTACGAGCCTTTGGCGTTTGGTCTGAAGAAGGGCGATCACGACAGCCTCAACTTCATCAATAACTTCCTGCACCAGATCCACGAAGACGGCACCTACGATCGCATCCATGACAAGTGGTTCAAGAGCACCGAGTGGCTCAAGGACATGGAATAACGCGCATCCGCTGATCGTTCCCACGCTCTGCGTGGGAACGCATCCTGTGACGCTCCGCGTCACGATCAGGCAGGGACGCAGAGCGTCCCGAGCGGCATTCCCACGCAGAGCGTGGGAACGATCATCCGAGAACCTGCAATGAAACAGAAAAAAGCCCAATGGCCCTGGCACGTCCTCACCGTGCTGGTGCTGGTCGGCCTGGCCGGCGCGTTGTATTACGCGACGTCGCTGATGTCCTACGAATGGCGCTGGAACCGTGTGCCGCAGTACTTCGCCTATCAGGCCGAAGAAACCCAGCGCGCCGCTGACATTTCCACCGTCACCGAACTCGTGCGCAAGGGCAGCAGCGCGCAGGTCACCCTGCGCAACGACGCTGGTGACGAGCAACACCTGACTGTCGACGAGAACAGCCTGCAATTCGCTCAGGGCGACGATGTGGCTGAAGGCGACGTCGTGGGTGTGACTCGCCATTGGGCGGCAGGGCCGCTGTTGTGGGGGCTGTGGACGACGCTTTGGCTGTCGGTAGTGTCCGGGATTCTAGGGTTGCTCATTGGTCTGGTCACCGGCCTGTGCCGGCTCTCGAACAACCCGACCTTGCGCGACCTCTCGACCATCTACGTCGAACTGGTGCGCGGCACGCCGCTGTTGGTGCAGATCTTCATTTTCTACTTCTTCATCGGCACGGTGATGAACCTGTCCCGCGAGTTCGCCGGGATCGCCGCGCTGTCGCTGTTCACCGGCGCCTACGTGGCCGAGATCATTCGTTCCGGTGTGCAATCGATCGCCCGTGGCCAGAACGAAGCGGCACGCTCGCTTGGTCTGAGTGCCGGTCAGTCGATGCGCCATGTGGTGTTGCCGCAAGCGCTGAAACGCGTACTGCCACCGCTGGCCGGGCAGTTTATCAGTCTGGTCAAAGACACCTCGCTGGTGTCGGTGATCGCCATCACCGAGCTGCTGAAAAGCGGCCGTGAAGTCATCACCACCTCGTTCTCGCCGTTCGAAATTCTGTTCTGCGTCGCCGGCCTGTATCTGTTGATCAACCTGCCGCTGTCGAAAATCGCCAGCCGGCTTGAGCGGAGGCTCGCGCAAAGTGATTGAAGTCCGCGAACTGGTAAAAGTCTTCGATACCCGTGGGCAAGTGGTGCGCGCGGTGGATAACGTCAGCACCACGGTCGCCAAGGGCGAAGTGCTGGTGGTGATCGGCCCGTCGGGGTCCGGCAAGTCGACCTTCCTGCGCTGCCTCAATGGCCTGGAGGAGTTCGACTCGGGCTCGGTGAGCATCGACGGCCTGCAACTGGCCGACCCGAAAACCGACGTCAACGCCTACCGCCGCGAAGTCGGCATGGTCTTTCAGCATTTCAACCTGTTCCCGCACATGACCGTGCTGGAAAACCTTTGTCTGGCGCAGAAAGTCGTGCGCAAGCGCGGCAAGAAAGAGCGCGAGGCGAAGGCGATGGAGTTGCTGCAAAAGGTCGGAATCGCACAGAAGGCCAACGAGTTTCCGTCACGCCTGTCCGGCGGTCAGCAACAGCGCGTGGCAATTGCCCGGGCGCTGGCGATGGAGCCGAAGGTGATGTTGTTCGATGAACCGACTTCGGCGCTTGACCCGGAAATGGTTGGCGAAGTGCTGGATGTGATGAAGAACCTGGCCGTGGAGGGCATGACCATGGTCTGCGTGACCCACGAGATGGGTTTTGCTCGGGAAGTGGCGGATCGCGTGTTGTTCTTTGATCACGGCAAACTGCTGGAAGATGCCGCGCCGGCGGAGTTCTTTGATGCGCCGAAAGACCCGCGGGCTCAGGCCTTTCTGCGTCAGGTCTTGTAGTAACTGATCGTTCCCACGCTCCGCGTGGGAATACCGCCCGGGACGCTCCGCGTTCCTTTCATGCATGACGCGGAGCGTCACAGGATGCATTCCCACGCAGAGCGTGGGAACGTTCTGTGGGGCTTATACCTTGAAGCGCCCGACCAGCATCTGCAGATGCGTCCCCAACCGCGCCAGCTCAACGCTGGACGCCGCGGTTTCTTCACTCGCCGCCGACGTCTGATCCGACACGTCCCGCACATTCAGCACGCTACGGTTGATCTCCTCCGCCACCGCGCTCTGCTGCTCGGCCGCCGCCGCAATCTGCTGGTTCATCGCCTGAATCGCCGACACCGTGCGCGTAATGCTTTCCAGCGAACCACCGGCACGACGGGTCAGCTCGACGCTGCTGTCGGTCAATGTGCGGCTGTTGTCCATGATCGTCGCCACTTGCTGGGTGCCGTTTTGCAGGCCGACGATCAGCTCTTCGATCTCTTCGGTGGACTTCTGCGTGCGCTGCGCCAGGCTGCGCACTTCATCGGCAACCACCGCAAAACCACGTCCAGCCTCACCGGCACGCGCCGCTTCGATGGCCGCGTTAAGGGCCAGCAGGTTGGTTTGCTGGGCCACGGATTTGATCACGTCGAGGACGCTGCCAATCTTGTCGCTTTCGCGCTTGAGCTCGCCCATGGCTTCGGTGGAGTGACCGACTTCAACGGCCAAGCGTTCGATCTGCGCAATGGCTTCGCCGACGACTTTGTCGCCTTCGCGGGCCTGTTGGTCAGCGGCGACGGCGGCTTCGGAGGCTTCCTCGGCGTTGCGCGCGACTTCTTGCACGGTGGCGGCCATTTCGTTCATGGCGGTGGCGACCTGGTCGGTCTCGATCTTCTGATTGTTGACCCCGGCGCTGGTTTGCTCAGTCACGGCCGACAGTTCTTCAGCGGCGCTGGCGATCTGGGTGACGCCGTCGCTGATCCCGCCGATCAGCTCGCGCAGGCCTTGGGTCATGCTCTGCATCGAGCGTTGCAGTTGGCCGAGTTCGTCGCGGCGCTGCGAGACCAGGTTGTGGGTCAGGTCACCTGCGGCCACGCGCTCGGCGACTTTCAGGGTCTGGTTCAGCGGGATGATGATCTGGCGGGTGATCGCCCACGCGGCCAGCAAGCCGAACGCGATGGCGAGCAGGGTGGCGATGATCAGCATGTTTTTCGCGTGTGCGGCGTCGGTGTCACGCACCACGGTCTGGGAAATGGTCAGTTTTTTACTGGCATCGAGGAGGATATCGCCCTGGGCTGCCATACGAGCAACGGCGTTACCGCTGGCGGTTTGCGCGTCGCGGAACTGGCCGACGGCGGCGCGATAGGCCTTCATCGACTCGGCGGCTTGCTGCAGGTTGGCAGTGAACTGTTCTGGCAGTTTCGACGGCAGGCTCTCAAGGGATTTCAGCGCATTTTCGATGGCGTCGAGCGCAGGTTGCTCGGCCTCGGCCTTGCCACTGTAGGTGTAGCCGCGCACTTGATAGCGCGCCTGTTGCAGCAGCTTGCTCAGATCAACCACGCTGTTGAATTGCGCGACGCTGTCACCTTGCAGCAGGCCCTTTTCAACTTCCGAAACTTTGGCCACGGCGTTGTCGGCATTCGCGCCGAGTTTGCTGCGCGCGTCTTCGCGGTGCGTGGTCGCCTGGATCATGTCGGCGAAAGCACGTTTGTACTCGGCGACGGCAGCCAGTTGCTGGTCGACCATGGCGATGTCGGCCGGTTGTTCGATCAGCGTGCGCGCGGTTTGCAGGCCGCTGTCGAGTTTGCCGAGCATATCGTTGACCGCGCCCGAACCTTGTTCGCCACGGCGTGAATCGTAGTCAATGCGGGCCAGACGCAGATCCTTGCTGTACTCATTGAGGCTGGAAATAAACCCGAGCTTGTCGCCCCGGCTGATGATGCCGCTCATGCCGGACCAGCCGGTGAAGGTGATCAACAGCGTCAGCAAAAGCACCAGACCGAAGCCGATACCCAGCTTGCGTTTGACGCTGACATTCCCAAGATTCTCGGCTAACCAACGGTACATGCGACAACTCCCCGACCACAAATTGGACTTATGGGGAGCGTATCGGCCGGGTGATGGCAATCTGTAACACCATTTGTCCGGGAAGGCCCTGCGCTCTGGATCTGCTGACCTGCCGATTGCCGACCTGCTGATCCGCTGATCCCGCTGATCTGTAGGAGCTGTCGAGTGAAACGAGGCTGCGATCTTTTGATCTTGCTTATAAAAAAACAACATCAAAAGATCGCAGCCTTCGGCAGCTCCTACACGGGGCGCGGTGTTCGTTTAGAACAGGCGGGCGAGGAGGGCGGTGACGGCGGTTTCTACGCGCAGGATGCGCTCGCCGAGTTGCACCGGTTGCAGGCCGGACTTGGCCAGCAGGTCGATCTCGTAGGGAATCCAGCCGCCTTCAGGGCCGATGGCGAGGGTGACTGGTTCGCTGAGGGCGCGCGGGCACGGCGGATAGTTGCCGGGATGACCGACCAGACCGAGCGTGCCCTCAGTAATGGCGGGCAGGCGATCTTCAACGAACGGCTTGAAGCGTTTCTCGATGACGATCTCCGGCAATACCGTATCGCGCGCCTGTTCGAGGCCGAGGATCAGTTGTTCACGGATAGCCGCCGGCTCAAGAAACGGCGTCTGCCAGAAGCTCTTCTCAACCCGATAGCTGTTGACCAGAATCACCTTCGCCACGCCCATGGTCGCCACGGTCTGAAACACCCGACGGAGCATTTTCGGGCGCGGCAGCGCCAGCAGGAGGGTCAGCGGCAATTTCGCCGGTGGCGGCTGATCGAGGGTGACGCGCAACTCAGCTTCACCTGCGTCCAGCCGCAGCAATTCAGCCGAGCCCATCAACCCGTCAATGCGCCCGACGCGCAGGCTGTCACCGACTTCCGAACGGTGAACTTCCTGCATGTGCGTCAGGCGTCGATCACGCAGCGCCACGCGGTCGGCCGCAATGAAATCGGCTTCTTCGAGCAACAGCAGGTTCATGCCTGGGTCGCTGGCGGCTGGTCGTTGTGGTCGTCGGCCGGGGTTTCTTCCGGGCGTTCGCGCTTGCTGATCAAACCACCGAACAGAATGCCGATTTCAAACAGCATCCACATCGGCACGGCCAGCAGGGTCTGCGAGAAGATGTCCGGCGGCGTCAGGATCATGCCGACCACGAAGCAGCCGATGATCACGTACGGGCGGATTTTCTTCAGGTATTTGACGTCGACGACACCGATCCACACCAGCAGCACCACGGCCACTGGAATCTCGAACGCCACGCCGAAGGCGAAGAACAGCGTCATGACGAAATCGAGGTAACTGGCGATGTCCGTCATCATTTCCACGCCAGCCGGAGTGGCGGCGGCGAAGAACTTGAAGATCAGCGGGAACACGAAGTAATAGGCGAACGCCATGCCGGTGTAGAACAGCAGGATGCTCGACACCAGCAACGGCACCGCGATGCGCTTCTCATGCTTGTACAGGCCCGGCGCGATAAAGCCCCAGATCTGATGCAGGATCACCGGGATCGCGAGGAACAGCGAGACCATCATCGTCAGTTTCAGCGGCGTCAGGAACGGCGACGACACGTCAGTGGCGATCATCGTCGCGCCGACCGGCAGGTACTGGCGCAGCGGCGTCGAGACGAAGGTGTAGATCTGCTGGGTGAAGGCGAACAGCCCGGCGAAGATGATGAAGATCGCCGCCACACAACGCAGCAGGCGGGTGCGCAACTCGGTGAGGTGCGAAACCAGCGGCATGTGCTGGTCGTTTTCGGGGAGATCGCTCATGGGGCTCGCGGCGGCAGAGTAGGGTCGTGAGGCGCTGGTGTGATCGGCGCGGCGGTTGGGGATACGTGTTCAACCGAAGTTTCTGCGGCAACGGGCACGGGTTCTGTCGGCGCCACAACGGCGGCGGGCACAGGTGTAGGAGCAGGCGCAGTCGGCGCATGTATCGTCTGCTGACCCACATGCTCAACCGACGTCGGCTCTTGCTGAACCGGGTTGAAAATCTTCCGCGCCTCTTGCTCCAGCGACAGAATATGCTCGTTGTGCAGTTGCCGACGGATCTCGTCGGCACCGATTTCACGTTCAACTTCCTGTTTGATCGCGTTGAAGCTGCGCTTCAGCCGTCCGACCCACAGGCCAGCGGTGCGCGCAGCGCCCGGCAGACGCTCGGGGCCCAGCACCTGCTGGGCGACTTGGCCGACGAGATGCTGTTAAGATATGCTGATACCAAACATTAGTCAATGCTCACACGTCTTTGCGGATCGGCTCTTCGACTTTCTGCGCCTGCACGTCGATGGTGTGCGGCGGGTTGGCCTGAGCGGTGGCTTGCGGCTGCACCGGTGGTACCGGTTGCGCAGGTGTCACGGTTGGATCAGCGGCCGGTTTTTCGTCGTCGTTCATGGCTTTGCGGAAGCCTTTGATCGACTCGCCAACGTCGGTGCCGAGGTTTTTCAGTTTCTTGGTGCCGAACACCAACACCACGACTACCAGAATGACGATCCAGTGTTTCCAGTCAAAAATGCCCATGTTGCTGTTCCTCTCTAAAAATTGTTCAGGCGGACGGACGCGAGGCTTTCTCGACGTGTCCGGACAGACCGAAGCGACGATCCAGTTCATCGAGCACAGCCTGCGGATGCTGCCCCAGTTGGGCGAGCATGACCATGCTGTGGAACCACAGGTCGGCGGTCTCGTAGATCACATCGCTGCAGTCGCCGCTGATGGCGGCGTCTTTGGCGGCAATAATGGTTTCGACCGACTCTTCGCCGACTTTCTCCAGAATTTTGTTCAAACCCTTGTGATACAGACTAGCTACATATGAGCTGTCGGCAGCTGCGCCTTTGCGCTCTTCGAGCACTTCGGCCAGGCGGGTCAGGGTGTCACTCATGTTTGTGTCCTGCGGAATAGATGGCGTGCGGGTCTTTGAGAACCGGATCGACGGTTTTCCAGTCGCCGTTTTCGAAGACACGATAAAAACAGCTTTGACGGCCGGTATGGCAAGCGATGTCGCCGATCTGTTCAACCATCAGGATGATCACGTCGGCGTCACAGTCCAGACGCATTTCATGCAGGGTCTGCACATGACCGGACTCTTCGCCCTTGCGCCACAGCTTGCCACGGGAGCGTGACCAGTAGATGGCACGGTTTTCCGCAGCGGTCAGTTCGAGCGCTTCGCGGTTCATCCAGGCCATCATCAATACACGTCCGGTCTTGTGATCCTGGGCAATCGCCGGCACCAGGCCATCAGCGTCCCATTTGATCTCGTCCAGCCAGTTGTTCATTTTCGACTCCGACAGCGAACCCCACACTTCAATAGTCGGGTTCAGGCATTGAAACAGTGTGCCAGCCGATCACGAAACTGGCTATCGGCGAACGACCAGATACAAGCCGACTGCCACCATGATTCCCGCCGGCCAGTGCCCCAATTCGTTTAGCGGGCCACCGATGGCGAGGATCACCCCGCCGGCCAGATGCGCGCAACCGAGCAGGCGCAGGAACCAGTCGTCCTTGCGTTTATGCCACGGCGGCGGCGGGTCGTAGGCGTGCGGCTGGGACATGCGTTCGAGCAGATCGCGGGCCATATTCGCCAGATGCGGCAACTGTTCAAACTGGCTCTGCACGTTGCCGAGCAAGGCTTTCGGGCTGACGCGCTCGCGCATCCAGCGCTCGAGGAATGGCTGCGCGGTGTTCCACAGATCCAGATCCGGATACAGCTGACGGCCGAGCCCTTCGATGTTCAGCAGGGTCTTTTGCAGCAGTACCAGTTGCGGCTGCACTTCCATATTGAAACGGCGTGCGGTCTGGAACAGGCGCATCAGCACCTGGCCAAATGAAATATCTTTTAACGGTTTTTCGAAGATCGGTTCGCACACGGTACGGATTGCCGCTTCGAATTCGTTGAGTTTGGTCTCCGCCGGCACCCAGCCCGAATCGATGTGCAATTGCGCCACACGCCGGTAGTCACGCTTGAAGTTTTGTTAGTGGTTTAGGGAAAGATTTTAATTATATTTGTTGTTCTGGGTGGTGTCGTTTTCTTT
>NZ_JBIVJB010000130.1:0-9498 GCF_044750025.1 Pseudomonas sp. NPDC088885
AGGTGGGCGTCAACGGTCAGGTGGAAATGGCCGCCGCGTTCGACCGCGCCGGTTTCAACGCGATCGACGTGCACATGAGCGACATTCTCGCCGGCCGTGTCGACCTGAACGAGTTCAAGGGTCTGGTGGCGTGCGGTGGTTTCTCCTATGGCGATGTGCTCGGCGCCGGTGAAGGCTGGGCCAAGTCGGCGCTGTTCAACAGCCGTGCCCGCGATGCGTTCCAGGGTTTCTTCGAGCGTAACGACAGCTTCACCCTCGGTGTGTGCAACGGTTGCCAGATGATGTCCAACCTGCACGAGCTGATCCCGGGCAGTGAATTCTGGCCGCACTTCGTGCGCAACCGCTCCGAGCAGTTCGAAGCGCGCGTGGCGATGGTGCAGATTCAGGAATCGAACTCGATCTTCCTGCAGGGCATGGCCGGTTCGCGTATGCCGATCGCCATCGCTCACGGTGAAGGTCACGCCGAGTTCTCCAGCGAAGAAGCACTGCTGGAAGCTGATCTGTCGGGTTGCGTGGCGATGCGTTTCGTCGACAACCATGGCAAGGTCACTGAGCGTTATCCGGCCAACCCGAACGGTTCGCCGCGCGGGATTACTGGTCTCACCAGCCGTGATGGCCGTGTGACGATCATGATGCCGCACCCGGAGCGTGTGTTCCGTGCCGTGCAGAACTCGTGGCGTTCGGAGGACTGGAACGAGGACGCACCTTGGATGCGTATGTTCCGTAATGCACGCGTCTGGGTTAATTAAGGCCTGTGTATAAGCTGGCGTTTTTTGTTCCTGACAGTCATGTCGAGGTGGTCAAAGGGGCTGTGTTCGCTGCCGGTGGTGGGCGGATCGGTGACTATGACCACTGTGCCTGGCAGGTGCTTGGGTCTGGCCAGTTTCGACCTTTGGACGGGAGTCAGCCGTTTATTGGTGAGGCGGGGCAGGTTGAGCGGGTTGAGGAATGGAAGGTTGAGCTTGTGGTGGCGGATGAGTTGATCGTTGCTGTTGTGGCGGCGCTCAAGTTGAGCCATCCCTACGAGACGCCGGCTTATGAGGTGTGGCGGCTGGAAGATTTCTGATAGCCGCTTATTACAAGAAACCCGCAGATGAGAGATCGTCTGCGGGTTTTTTGTTGCTTACGATTTTCCGGGTGATGGGGTTCCAATGTGGGAGCGAGCCTGCTCGCGAAGGCGCCGGCTCAGGCAATAATGTTCTGACTGACCGAGTACATATCCATTGCTGCGGTAACGGCTTCTCAGGGTTCCGCCCTTACGGCGGGTCACTTTTGACAAACGCCTCAAAAGTAACCAAAAAGGCTTGCCCCAACGTTCGGCCCGCTCGCTAAAGCTCGGGGTTCCTTCGCTCCGGGATCCATCCGGGCGCATCGCCTCCGGTTTGCTTCGCTGCACCTCCTCTCGATGCATTTGGCTGCGCCAAACGGTCGCTGCGCTCCCACCCCCGGATAAATCCCTCCACTCAGCCTGCCGACGGGGCCGGTGTATCAAGATCAAGAGCTGCAGCCGAGCTTGCGCTCATCCTGTTGAGTGGTGAGGAGCGCGGCGCGTTCGGCTTCTGCCCTTGTAGGAGCTGCCGAAGGCTGCGATCTTTTGATCTTGCTGTCGTAGGAGCTGAGCTTGCTCGCGAAGGCGTACTGCCAGCCGACCTGTTTCTTTCAGGTGTACCCAATCCAACTGTAGGAGTGAGCCTGCTCGCGATAACAACCTCACAGCAACCAATCTCCCGCAGATGTACTCAATCCCTGTGGGAGCCTGGCTTGCCAGCGATGGCGGCCTGACACCCAACCAATTTCTGTCTGAATACATCAGGTCAAAACTGTGGGAGCCAGCCTGCTGGCGATGGGGTCAGTCCAATCACCAAAGAATCAGAGTCTGTTTAGGTTTGTGTAGAAATAGCAGAACCTTCCCACAAGGTTTTCAGGTTGTCCGTCGGACGCCCGCTCTCTAGTCTTTGCCTGTCGCTGCCAATTCAGCGACCGGGAGGTGAGATACCCGATTTGGATCCCCAGACAAGTGCCCCCATAATTGCGGCCAGCTAACGCTGTCAGCAATTCCTTATGGCGGCTATGTGCGGGCGGACTTCGGTCCGGCCGGTTTTGGGGTTCTATCGGTGATCTCACTCCGTACATGGCTGCCACCTCTTCTTCGAGTGAGATCGGGAGCAAGTGGCTGCAAACTTAAAGGACTTGTTCGATGGACAAACTGATCCCCGATCCACCCCCCGAAACCACCACCCCACTCGAAGCCGCCATCCGCGCCGAAGACTTGGCAAAAAACCGCGAAGCCATCAAACGCGCCCTCGATTTCTACCTTAGCCCCGAACCCGCCAAACCCCGACAACCGAGCACCATCTTCCTCGTCCACCCCAGCGTCGACACCGAAAGCCTGCTCGCCCACGCTTGTGAATCGTTGGCCTCAGCGAACGCCATGGCCAGCAACTTCGCAACCGAGCTAGGCGGCTTGCAACGCAGCACGGCACTGGCCATCCAGCAAATCATCATGCTCGCCGAACTCGCGGTAAACCGGGCACTGGATCGAGTCGATCCACAAACCTGACGACCGCGTCATCGTTCATCGCCAGCAGGCTGGCTCCCACATTTGAAATGCATGCTCTGTGGGAGCAGGCTTGCTCGCGAAAGCGTTTTCGCAGTTGTCCGAATACTTCCTGTACCTCATCAAATAGCGGATTTTTCCTACCGGTTTTTCAGGTTGTCTCTCGGAAGTAGCCTCTCTAACTTGGGTTGTCTCCGGCAAACAGCGAGCTCGGCAATAGACCGCTAACGGGATGTTGCTCCTTTCGCTGAAGCCATCGACATGACTCTGAGGTTGAAAATGGAGCTACTTCCCGTCGTCACACCCCGCATCAACACAAGCACCTCGCTGGGGCGGGCGCTGGTATCGATGTTCAAGTCCGTCGAGGCGGAATTGATTGAAGAGAATGCAGCAACTGGAGCGGTCAAGATCATTGTGTTTGGAGGGTGTGCAGTTCACCTCTACACCCATCACCGCATATCTTTGGATGTCGATGCGGAAATCTATGAGGCATGCATTCCGGCAGGATTCGACTTGCGTACGCTGCTGGCGACGGTGCCGGAGCCCTTTGTCGATGAGCTTTCTGCTCGAAAGATGGAGCTGAACTACGACCTGCAATACAACACTAGCTTTGGCCCGATTCATGAGGATTATTGGTCGCGAAGTATTCCCATGTCAGAGTTTTCGCTGGAGTCTCCTCTACACATTCATATTGCTGCGCCCGTCGACATAGCCATTACAAAGCTGGGCAGGGCTACAGATCACGATATCGCAGACATCAATGCGCTTCTAAGGTGCGGATTCATATTGACCAGCGAGCTCCGGCGTCTGGCATTGCAGGCAATTGATGTATATGTTGGCAACAAAGAGCAACCGACATCTGTTCTGACCAACATATTGCAGGACTATCTGGAGAAAGCAGATGCCGAAGGTGAATGACGCTCACGTCCTCTCATCCGCGTTGGACACCCTCGTTAGAAGCCCTCTGAATCAGGCCGATGACGTTGCACTCGTGAGGGCTGCGAAAGAAGTCTGGTACTCGGATTCAAATGTCGAAAGCGAAGTTAAGGCCTTTTTGAAACTTCACAGTGATGATGTTGAACGCCGGCGCGCTGCCTACTTGCTGGAGCGATTTACGCGTTTCTCGTGTGTCTCGGATACCCGCGTGTTGGAAACGCTTCATGCGCTGGAGCTTTTCGCACACTCGACACCGAAGCAGGATGTTGAGCCTCAAACGAAGGTTTCATTACGCAATCGCAAAGATGAATTGGCCATCTCCTGGGGATTAGCAGAAAGCCTGGGATTGAAGGTTCAAACACTGATGCCATTTCAGACCCGCCATTACCAAGCGGAACAGCATTCATCCTGAACCGAATCCATCGGCAAAAAAAACCGGCCTAAGCCGGTTTTTTGTTTCGATTAAACCTTCGCACTAACCTCGCTTCGGTTGACCAGCGTTTCCAACGCCCCACTCAAACTCGCCGCCTTATCCCCCACCAGCAAATGCCAGACCCCGCCATCCAACTGGCTGACACCGTGACAGCCCAGATCCTTCAACTGCGCTTCAGACAACGCCTTGCCATCCGCCAATTGCAGGCGAATCCGTGTCATCGCAATGCAATCCAGTTGCAGCACATTGTCGCCACCGCCCAACGCGTTCAGCCATTGCTGCGCCTCGGAACCGGCAACGGCCACAACTTTCGGCTCATCAACAACAGCGGTTTCAACCAAAACAGCACGCCCCAATGCCGGCATCGCCAGACGAATCTCATCCGCAATGCTGTCCGCCATCGGCCCGACAACCACCTGCAAACTGCCACCTTTACCCGGACGCACCACCGCCATTGCACCCAGCGCTTTCAGATCAGCATCCGAAGCCTTGTTGCGATCGACCATCTCCAGCCGCAGCCGCGTGGTGCAGGCGCCAACCGTCAGCAGATTTTCAGCGCCGCCCAATGCCTTGATGTAAGCACTGGCGCGCTCGTTTTCAGTCAGTACGGCTTTTTCACTGACAGCGACATCCTCACGCCCCGGCGTTTTCAGATTGAAGCGACGAATGCAGAAGTCGAAGACGAAGTAGTAGATCACCGCGTAAGCCAACCCAACCGGGAACACCAGCCAACCATTGGTCGAACGACCCCAGCCCAGCACCATGTCGATAAAACCGCCGGAGAAGGTGAAGCCCAAGTGGATGTTCAACGCATTGGTAATCGCCATCGACAACCCGGTCAGCAGCGCATGCAGCAGATACAGCAGCGGTGCCAGGAACATAAAGGCGAATTCAATCGGCTCAGTCACCCCGGTCAAAAACGAGGTCAGCGCCATCGACAGGAAAATCCCGCCCATCACCTTGCGGCGTTCCGGCAGCGCATTGCGGTACATCGCCAGGCACGCCGCCGGCAGGCCGAAGATCATCATCGGGAACATGCCGGTCATGAACTGGCCGCCCTTCGGATCGCCGGCGAAGTAGCGCGACAAGTCGCCCGTCACCAATGCGCCGGTAGTCGGGTCGGTGAAGTTGCCGAACACAAACCACGCCATGTTGTTGAGGATGTGGTGCAGGCCGGTGACGATCAGCAGGCGGTTGAACACGCCAAACACGAACGCGCCGATGCTGCCGCTTTCCATCATCAAGGCGCCGAAAGCGTTGATGCCGTGCTGGATCGGCGGCCAGATGTAGCCGAACACCACGCCGAGGCCGACCGCCGCGAACCCGGTGACAATCGGCACAAACCGTCGGCCACCGAAGAACGCCAGATACTCAGGCAACTTGATGTCCTTGAAGCGGTTGTACAGCGCGCCGGCCATCAGGCCGGCGACGATGCCGGCGAGCATGCCCATGTTGATGGTCGAGTCGAGCACCTTCAGCGTTGAGATCATCACCAGGTAACCGATCACCCCGGCAAGGCCGGCGGTGCCGTTGTTGTCCTTGGCAAAACCGACGGCGATGCCGATGGCGAAGATCATTGCCAGGTTGGTGAAGATCACCTGGCCGGCGTCGTGGATGATCGCGATGTTCAGTAGATCGGCGTCACCCAGACGCAGGAGCAGGCCGGCAATCGGCAGGATCGCGATGGGCAGCATCAGCGCGCGGCCGAGGCGTTGCAGGCCTTCGATGAAGAGTTGATACATGGCGTTTGTCCTTGTTGTTTTTGTTAGCGCAGAGGCCAATGTTGATGACAGGCGTGGCGCACGGCGGCGGCGCTGCTCAACTTGAGCAGGTCGCGGCTGAGGCGCTGGCATTCGGCTTCGTGCACCTGGCGCACGCGATCCTTTATCTCGCCGATCTGCACCGGGCTGACGGAGAGTTCGGTGACGCCCAGACCAATCAACACTGGCGTGGCCAGCGGATCAGAGGCGAGGGCGCCGCAGACGCCGACCCAACGCTTGTGCACCGCCGCGCCTTCGCAGGTCATGGCGATCAGGCGCAGCAGCGCCGGGTGCAGGGCGTCGACGCGGGCGGCCAGACCGGCGTGATCGCGATCCATGGCCAGGGTGTATTGCGACAAATCGTTAGTGCCGATGGAGAGAAAGTCGGCGTGTTCAGCGAGTTGTTCGGCCTGTAATGCGGCGGCGGGGACTTCGATCATCACGCCGATTTCTGGACGCTGAGCGATGTTCATCTCCAGGCACAACGCATCAACGCGCTGGCGGATGTGCAGCAGTTCGTCGACTTCGGTAACCATTGGCAACAGGATTCGACAGCGACGCAGCGGGCTGACTTGCAGCAGCGCGCGCAGTTGCTGATCGAGGATTTCCGGGCGGGCCTGAGCCAGACGAATACCGCGCAGACCGAGCACCGGGTTGGCTTCGATCGGCAGCGGCAGGTAATCGAGTTGCTTGTCGCCGCCGACGTCGATGGTGCGGATGATTACTGGGTGATCGCCCATTGCATCCAGCACGCCTTGATAGGCAGCACGCTGTTCCTCGACATCGGGTGCGGTCTGGCGATCGACGAACAAAAACTCGGTGCGCAGCAGGCCGACGCCATCAGCACCATTGGCAAACGCATCTGCCGCTTCTCCACTGGAGGCGACATTGGCGACGACTTCGATGTGCACGCCATTACGGGTTTCGGCCGGCAGATGAGCTTTTGCCTGTTGAGCATCGCGACGTTGCTGACGATCGATTTGCGCCTGCTGAACTTCAGCCAAACGTTCAGCGTTTGGCGTCAGTTCCAGACGTCCACCGTCAGCATCGAGCACCACCGATTGACCTTGCGGCTGATCAAGCAATGCCGAACCCAGCGCCACCATGCATGGCAAACCTTTGCCGCGAGCGAGAATCGCCACGTGTGAAGTCGCGCCACCCTCGGCCATGCACAACCCGGCGACACCTTGGGCGCTGAGTTGCAGCAGATCCGATGGCGTCAGCTCATGCGCCGCAACAATGGCACCGGCTGGCACATCGTAATTCCACGCCTCACCGAGCAACGCACGCAGTACGCGTTGTTTGAGATCGCGGAGATCGTTGGCGCGCTCAGCCAGCAGTGCGCTGCCGGTGTGTTGCAAGACTTCGCACTGCACGTCGATCGACTGGCTCCAGGCGTGAGTCGCCGCAGTGCCTTGTTCGATGGATTGCTGTGCCGCGTCGAGCAGCGCCGGGTCTTCCAGCAACGCCAAATGCGCGGCGAAGATTGCTTCTTCGTCGGCATTCTTGTGCTTCTTCGCTTGGGCGAGGGTGCCGTCGATTTCGCTGCGTACCTGAGTCAGCGCAGTGTCGAGAAGCTGCTGTTGTTGCAGCGGATCATGGTTGCCCGCATCCGCTGGCAAACTGATCGCGTTCAAGCGAAACAGCGGCCCACCGACGAATCCCGGCGCAGCGCAAACGCCGTGCAACACGCCAGCCTCGGCCGGACGCTTAAGAGGGGCAACACTGACCGGTGCCGCCGCGTGATGATCATCCGACAATGCCGTGGCCAACGCCGTGAGCAACGCTTGCAGCGCCGCTTCAGCATCCGGCCCCTGACAGATGACCTGCACTTCGTCCTGCTCGCCAACCGCCAGGCCCATCAAACCGATCAGGCTGTTGCACGGCGCCGATTTACCGGCGAAGTGCAGTTGCGACTGGCTCTTGAAACCTTGCGCGGTCTGCCGAATCAGCGCTGCCGGGCGCGCATGCAAACCACCGCGATGAGCCACCAACACATGACCCTGAACCTCCGGCCCGCCGACAACTTCAGCGTTCGCTGCCGAAGCGTTACGCGCAACAATGTGCAGCAGCGGCTCGCCGACTTTCACCGCTTTGAGGGTGATCGGGCGTACCTGGAAATCCTGACTGTTGGTAAGGATCAACAGGCTGACGAGGCTTTTGCATTGCTGGCCGACCTTGTCGAGGTCGTAGCGCAACAACGGCTGACCCTTGGTTACGCGAACACCTTCCTTGACCAGCATCGAGAAACCCTCGCCGTTCAACTCAACGGTGTCGAGGCCCAGATGCAGGAGGATTTCCGCGCCGTTGTCGGCACGCACGGTGAGTGCGTGGCCGGTGCGCGCGACGTGGATGATCACCCCGGCGCACGGCGAGTACAGCGTGTCGTTGATCGGGTCGATGGCGATGCCGTCACCCATCGCGCCGCTGGCGAACACCGCGTCCGGGACTTTGGCGAGCGTGAGCACCGGGCCGCTGAGCGGGGCGCTGAGGGTCAGCTCTTTATTGTTGTTGTGCATGGCTCGGTCTCATCGGTTAAATCTCGGTTCGATATCCCCTGTAGGAGCTGCCGAAGGCTGCGATCTTTTGATCTTGTCTCTGTGAATCAAAATCAAAAGATCGCAGCCTTCGGCAGCTCCTACAGGGGTTGTGCATCAATCAGCGGTTTAGCGTCCGCCGACAGGGTTGTGCATCAATCGACGGTTTTGCGTCCGCCGATTGGGTCGTGCGTCGATCAGATGGTGTCAGTGCGTGCGGGTTACTTTGCTCAGGTGGCGCGGCTGATCCGGATCCATGCCACGGGCCACGGCTAAACCTGCGGCCATCACGTAGAAGCTCTGGATTGCCAGAATCGGATCGAGCGTCGGGTGTTCGGCGCGGGTCAGTGTCAGGTCGCGTTCGCTCACGTCATCCGGCGCGGCCAGCAACACACGAGCGCCGCGTTGACGCATTTCTGCCGCCAGGCTCAACAGGCCAGCCTGTTCAGCACCGCGCGGTGCGAAAACCAGCAATGGATAGTGTTCGTCGATCAACGCCATCGGGCCGTGACGCACTTCGGCGCTGCTGAACGCTTCGGCCTGAATCGCCGAGGTTTCCTTGAATTTCAGCGCCGCTTCCTGAGCGATGGCGAAACCGGCGCCACGGCCAATCACCATCAAACGCTCGCAATCGCGCAACGCTTCGATGGCCACCCTCCAGTCCTGTTTTGCCGCTTCGCGCAAACCTTCAGGCAGGGCGTTACCGGCCTCGAGCAATTCGCTGTCCTCTTTCCAGTGCGCGATCAAACGGGCGCTGGCGCTGAGGGTGGCGATAAAACTTTTGGTCGCGGCGACGCTGCTTTCAGTCCCGGCGAGCAGCGGCACGCTGAACTCACACGCAGCTTCCAGTGGCGAATCGGCGGCGTTGACCATCGACACGCTCAGCGCGCCACGCTTGCGCAACAGACGCAGGCTGTTGACCAGATCCGGGCTCTGCCCCGATTGCGAAAACGCGAACGCGACCTGACCGCTGACCTTCAACGGCGCCTGCTGCATGGTCACCACCGACATCGGCAACGACGCTACAGGCACACCCAATTGCTGCATGGTCAGGTAGGCGAAGTAGCTCGCCGCGTGGTCGGAGCTGCCACGCGCGACGGTCATCGCCACTTGCGGCGGCTGACGGCGCAGGCGCCCGGCGATCTCGATCATTTGCGGGTCGAGCTGTTGCAGTTGGGCTTGCACGGCCTCGAACGAGGACAGCGCCTCCTCAAGCATTTTTGAAGTAATGTCTTCTCCTTCGACCATGACGGCGGTCAGTGTGAGTGAGCGATC
>NZ_JBIVJB010000131.1:0-4797 GCF_044750025.1 Pseudomonas sp. NPDC088885
CCTCATTAATCGATAAATCGGCTTTTTTTAAAGCTTCAACCCTGCACGACGCAGGTGGCAAGGTGAGGGCCTTGCGCAACCCAGGCAATGTTTTGTTGTTCGCCCTGACCACGCAGGGGTTTGAAACCTACCACTTGCTGGGCCATTTCGTCGTCACCGAGGATCAGTGCGTACAGCGCACCGCTCTTGTCGGCTTTCTTGAACTGGCTTTTGAAGCTGCCGGCGCCGGCATTGAGTTGCAGGCGCAGGTTTGGAAGTTGATCGCGAACCCGTTCAGCCAGGGCCAGACCGGCCAGCTCGGCTTCTTCGCCGAATGCGCACAGATAGACATCAACCTGACGGGAGATTTCTTCCGGGATCTGCTCCAGCGTTTCGAGCATCAACACCAGACGCTCGATGCCCATGGCGAAACCAACGCCGGTGGTCGGCTTGCCGCCCATTTGCTCGACCAGACCGTCGTAACGACCGCCCGCGCAAACAGTGCCCTGGGCGCCGAGCTTGTCGGTGACCCATTCGAAAACGGTTTTGCTGTAGTAATCGAGGCCACGCACCAGCTTCGGATTGAGCACGTACGGAATGCCGACGGCATCCAGACGCGATTTCAGACCTTCGAAGTGTGCACGGGACTCTTCATCGAGGTAGTCGGCCATCTTCGGCGCATCGACCAGCACCGCTTGAGTGTCGGCATTTTTCGTGTCGAGCACGCGCAGCGGGTTGGTTTTCAGACGACGCTGACTGTCTTCGTCGAGCTTGTCGTGGTGCGCCGAGAGATACTCGACCAGCGCTTCACGATAACGGCCACGGGACTCGCTGGTGCCGAGGCTATTGAGTTCAAGTTTGACCGCATCACGGATACCCAGCTCGCCCCACAGGCGCCAGGTCATGATGATCAGCTCGGCGTCGATGTCCGGACCGTCGAGGTTGAACACCTCCAGACCGATCTGGTGGAACTGACGATAACGGCCTTTCTGCGGACGCTCGTGGCGGAACATCGGGCCGATGTACCAGAGTTTCTGCACCTGGCCACCGCCGGTGATGCCGTGCTCAAGCACCGCACGCACGCATGCCGCAGTGCCTTCCGGACGCAGGGTCAGGGAGTCGCCGTTGCGGTCTTCGAAGGTGTACATCTCTTTTTCGACGATGTCGGTCACTTCACCGATCGAGCGCTTGAACAGCTCGGTGAACTCGACGATCGGCATGCGGATCTGCTTGTAACCGTAGTTATCCAGCAGACGCGCAACGGTGCCCTCTAAATAACGCCACAGGGGAGTCTGTTCGGGCAGGATGTCGTTCATGCCACGAATGGCTTGCAATGACTTGCTCACTTTAAATCCTTAAATTCGTTCGGCTCTTCAGTCAGGGTCAGCCGCGCGCAATTACGGCAGCGTCAGCTTCGACCTTTTCGGCCGCTTTCTGGCGGATCAGCCTTTCCAGCTCGTCCACCAGATTGTCATTCGTCAGTTTCTGCGCCGGCTTGCCGTCGATGTAAATCAGGTTTGGCGTGCCGCCGGTCAAGCCGATATGGGCTTCCTTGGCTTCGCCGGGGCCGTTGACCACACAACCGATTACTGCGACATCCAGCGGCACCAGCAGGTCTTCAAGGCGCCCTTCCAGCTCGTTCATGGTTTTCACCACATCGAAGTTCTGCCGCGAGCAACTCGGGCAGGCGATGAAGTTGATGCAACGGTAAAGAAGATGCAAAGACTTGAGAATGTCGTAACCGACCTTCACTTCCTCGACCGGATCGGCCGCCAGCGAGATGCGGATAGTATCGCCAATCCCTTCGGCGAGCAGCATACCTAGGCCCACGGCGGATTTCACTGTGCCCGAACGCAATCCACCGGCTTCGGTGATGCCCAGGTGCAGCGGCTGGACGATTTCTTTCGCCAGCAAGCGGTAGGCTTCGACGGCCATAAATACGTCGGAGGCCTTCACGCTGACCTTGAAGTCTTGGAAATTCAGGCGTTCGAGGTGTTCAACGTGGCGCAGAGCAGACTCAACCAGCGCGGCTGGGGTCGGCTCGCCGTATTTCTTTTGCAGGTCTTTTTCCAGCGAGCCGGCGTTGACGCCGATGCGGATCGGGATCCCGCGATCACGCGCGGCATCGACCACAGCACGAACACGGTCTTCGCGACCGATGTTGCCCGGGTTGATGCGCAGGCAATCAACGCCCAATTCGGCTACGCGCAGAGCGATCTTGTAGTCGAAGTGGATGTCGGCAACCAACGGCACTTTGACCAGTTGTTTGATCTTGCCGAACGCCTCGGCGGCGTCCATGTCCGGTACCGATACGCGGACGATGTCGACGCCGGCGGCTTCCAGACGATTGATTTGCGCAACAGTGGCGGCAACGTCATTGGTGTCGCTGTTGGTCATGCTCTGCACAGCGATCGGCGCATCGCCGCCCACCGGTACGTTGCCGACCCAGATCTTGCGCGAAACGCGACGTTTGATTGGAGATTCGCCGTGCATGACTTATTGACCCAACTTCAGGCGAGCAGTCTCGCCACTGGTGAACGGAGCGACATCGACCGGCTGGCCGTTGTAGCTGACCTGCGCGCCGCGAGCGTAGCCCAGGCGGACGGCAAACGGTGGCTTGCCGGCAACGGCGAGGCTGTCGCCCTTACGCTTGAGACCACTGAACAACACTTTGCCGCTGCCATCGGTGACTTGCGTCCAGCAATCGGCAACGAACTGCATTGAAACCTGACCTTCGCCAGCCACTGGTGCCACTGGAGCCACGTTCGGGGCGATCGGTGCAGTCGTGGTTGGTGCTGGTGTGGCAGGCACAGCCGGAGCAGGTGTTGCCGGGGTGGCAACCACTGGCGCTGGCGTGTGAACCGGCGCAGTCGGCGCAACCGCTGGAGCGGTCGGCGTTGCTGGCGCAGTCGATGTCGCAGGAGCAGCGGCTTCGGCTCCGGTGGATTCCGCGGTGGTTTCCGATTGCGGCAGCGCCAGAGCGGTCGCGCCCTCGGCCTGACCTTCGGCGACCGCCTGGTCTTCCGGCTCGTCGATCGGGTGAATCTGCGTGGTGCCGTCGGCGCCTTCGACTTCAACGTGTTCCGGCGTCAGGCTGGTGAAGTCCTTGGTACGCAGCGAGGTCTGATCCTGCCACCAGACGAAACCACCGCCGATGACCGCGATCAGCAACAACAGGCTGACGATGCGCAAAATAGTGTGGGAAACCCGCACAGGCTCTTCGATACGGCCCAAGGCGTGAACGTTGCTGCCTTGGGAGTCGGTGCCGGTGGACTGGTCGAACTGCTGAACCAGAACGGTCTGATCCATGCCGAGCAATTTGGCATACGCGCGAATGTAACCGCGAGCAAAGGTATGCCCCGGCAGCTTGTCGAAAGCACCGGCTTCAAGATTGCCCAGAGACGTCACGGTGAGGTTGAGCTTGAGGGCCACTTCGGCCAGCGACCAGCCATTGCTTTCGCGGGCCTGGCGCAGGGTCTCACCGGGGTTAACGCGATTCGCTGCTACAACTTCGGGATGCGCCGCTTTCATCATTGCTCCGACAGGTATTGCTGATATTCCGGCGTACCGGGATAGAGTCGTTTTAATTGCAGGCCATAACTGGCGGCCTTGTCGCGATCTTCAAACACTTTTGCCAGCCGAACGCCGAGCAATAGACTACGTGCATTTTGTTCGGTCAGCAGGCTGAAACGGTCGTAATAGTCACGCGCGGGCACATAATGCCTGTCTTCGAAGGACAACTCAGCCATTTCCAGCAATGCGCGCGGTTGTTGACGGTTCAGCCGCAAGGCTTTTTCCAGTTGCTGCTGCGCGACATCACGCTGACCGAGTTTCGACGCCGTCATGCCGAGGTTCTCGAACACACGCGAGCGCTCAGGATACAGGGTATCGGCGGCCGCCTGTTCAAAACGCTCGTAGGCTTCTTTATAACGCTGTTCTTCGTAGAGAAAACTGCCGTAGTTGTTGAGGATACGGGCATCGGCGGGACGCGAGGACAAGGCCTTGCGGAAATGCTCGTCGGCCAGTGCAGGCTCCATTTCGGCTTGAAACACCAAACCGAGCGCGGCATTGGCGTCTGGATCCGAACTGTCGAGTTCCAGCGCCTTCTTCAACGGCACCTTCGCCCGCTCGGTCATGCCTTGTTGCAAGTATCCCAGTCCCAACTGCACGTACGCAGCCCGCGCTTCATCGCGGCCCTTGCTGGTCTTCATCGGGTTGTAGTCACCCGACAGGACACAACCAGCACACAGGCTGGCCAACAGCAACAGCAGCGCAAAGCGCAGGGACATAGAGATCCTCTCTTAGTTAGTGTTCGCGGCGTTCTGTGCCAGATCGCTGTCGGCGTTCAACTCACGCACGGCGATATAACGTTCGCTGCGACGGGTGCGATCCAGCACCTGCCCTACCAATTGACCACATGCGGCGTCGATGTCTTCACCACGGGTGGTGCGAACAGTGACGTTGAAACCGGCCTGATGCAACTGATCCTGGAAACGACGAATCGCGTTGTTGCTCGGACGCTCGTACCCGGAATGCGGGAACGGGTTGAACGGAATCAGGTTGATCTTGCACGGAATGTTTTTCAGCAGCTCGACCATCTCAACGGCGTGTTCAACCTTGTCGTTGATGTCTTTGAGCAAGGTGTACTCGATGGTCAGCACACGTTTTTCGCCCAGGGACGACATGTAGCGCTGGCACGACTCGAGCAGCATCTTAAGCGGATATTTCTTGTTGATCGGCACCAATTGGTTACGCAATGCGTCATTCGGTGCGTGCAGGGACAACGCAGGGAGACGTCGATGTGCTTGGCCAGCTCAT
>NZ_JBIVJB010000131.1:4807-8444 GCF_044750025.1 Pseudomonas sp. NPDC088885
CCGAGGTGGACAGGGTCACGCGGCGCTTGGAGATCCCGTAGCCGAGGTCATCCATCATCAGATGCATGGCGGCGACGACGTTGTCGAAGTTCAGCAGCGGCTCACCCATGCCCATCATCACCACGTTGGTGATGGCACGGTCGACGGTTGCCGGGACACTGCCGAAAGATTTGTTGGCAATCCACACCTGACCGATGACTTCGGCGGCGGTGAGGTTGCTATTGAAGCCTTGCTTACCGGTGGAGCAAAAACTGCAATCCAGGGCACAGCCTGCCTGGGACGAAACGCACAAAGTGCCGCGCTTGCCCTGGGGAATGTACACGGTCTCGACGCAGCTGCCGGACGCCACACGCACCACCCACTTACGGGTGCCGTCGGTGGAGATGTCCTCGCTGACCACTTCCGGACCACGGACTTCAGCAATAACCTTGAGCTTGTCGCGCAAGGCCTTGCTGACGTTCGTCATGGCGTCGAAATCATCGACACCAAAGTGGTGAATCCATTTCATTACCTGACCGGCACGGAAACGCTTCTCCCCGATTGAGTCGAAGAATTTTTCCATTTCCTGTTGAGTCAGACCCAGCAGGTTGGTTTTTACAGTCGATGTAGTCATGGATTCACCTTCACTCTTAAGCCAATGCTTAGCGAGTGGTTACTTCAGTAGCTGCGAAGAAGTACGAGATTTCACGAGCAGCTGCGGCTTCGGAGTCCGAACCGTGAACAGCGTTGGCGTCGATGGAATCAGCGAAGTCAGCGCGGATGGTGCCGGCAGCAGCTTCTTTAGGGTTGGTAGCGCCCATCAGCTCACGGTTCAGAGCGATAGCGTTTTCGCCTTCCAGAACCTGAACAACAACAGGGCCGGAGATCATGAAAGCAACCAGGTCGCCGAAGAAACCACGAGCGCTGTGCTCAGCGTAGAAGCCTTCAGCTTCAGCTTTGGACAGTTGCTTCAGTTTCGAAGCTACAACGCGCAGGCCGGCTTTTTCGAAACGAGTGGTGATTTCGCCGATGACGTTTTTTGCAACAGCGTCAGGCTTGATGATGGAGAAAGTGCGTTGAACAGCCATGGTGTAACTCCAGAAACGGTAATTTGCGAAAAATTAAACCCGCGAATTATACGCGGGTTCTTGGGTATTGCCTAACCTGCGAGACGATCAGTCCAATTCTTTGGCCCAGAGCTCCTGAACCGCTTCCAGCACCTTCTCGCCGACACGGCCAGAAGTGCAATCGAAGTCAGGCAGATCAAGGATCATCTGCTGCAAACGGACAAAACCTACAGAATATGGATCGACGCCGGCATGGGCCTCGGCCAGTTCTTCTGCAATACGTTGAACATCATTCCAACCGTAGCTCATGACAGTCTTACCAGTCAGTGCGGCGCTTCAGCCGCATGGTTAAGCGAATATTTTGGAATTTCGACGGTGATGTCTTCTTCACCAACGATAGCCTGACAGGCCAGACGCGATTGCGCTTCCAGACCCCATGCACGATCGAGGAAGTCTTCTTCCAGCTCGTCAGCCTCTTCCATCGAGTCAAAACCCTCGCGGATGATGCAGTGGCAGGTGGTGCAAGCGCAGACGCCGCCGCAGGCGCTTTCCATCTCGATGTGGTGTTCGTGGGCCAGTTCGAGAATCGATGTGCCGGGCGCAGCCTCGACCACCATGCCTTCAGGGCAGAACTTCTCGTGGGGCAGAAAAATGACCTGCGGCATCAGATATCCTCGATTTCATTCAGATTGCGCCCCGACAGAGCGGCTTTCACCGTCAGATCCATGCGGCGGGCAGCAAAAGCATCGGTCACTTGCGACAGACGCTTGGTCTGCTGCTCGATGGCGTAACCATCGGTACCTTTCATCAGTTCAGCCAGTTCCTGCAGCTGCAAGTCGATGACCATGCGCTCTTCGGCGTCGAGCAAACGCTCGCCATCAACTTCCAGAGCACCCTGCACCGCTTCGATCAGGCGCTGGGCATCGACTTGCTGCTCACGCAGAACACGGGCGACCTTGTCGTCATTAGCGTGCTGGAACGAATCCTTGAGCATTTTGGCGATTTCGCCATCGGTCAGACCGTAAGACGGCTTGACCTGGATGCTCGCCTCAACGCCGGAGCCCAGTTCACGGGCAGACACGCTGAGCAGACCGTCGGCATCGACCTGGAAGGTCACGCGAATTTTCGCTGCACCGGCGACCATCGCTGGAATGCCACGCAATTCGAAGCGCGCCAGCGAGCGGCAGTCACTGATCAGCTCGCGCTCACCCTGCAGAACGTGGATCGCCATGGCCGACTGGCCGTCTTTGTACGTAGTGAAATCTTGTGCGCGAGCGACGGGGATGGTGGTGTTGCGCGGAATCACCTTCTCCATCAAACCGCCCATGGTTTCCAGCCCCAGGGACAGTGGAATCACGTCGAGCAGCAGCAGTTCGCCGCCATCGCGCTTGTTGCCAGCCAGGGTATCGGCCTGGATCGCGGCACCGATGGCCACCACTTGATCCGGGTCGATTTCGGTCAGAGGCTGACGACCAAAGGCTTCGGCAACGGCTTCGCGAACGCGAGGAACGCGAGTCGAACCGCCAACCATAACCACAGCGTGTACGTCGTCCAGCTCGATGCCGGAGTCGCGCACGGCGCGGCGGCAAGCTTTCAGGCTGCGCGCGACCATTGGCTCGATCAGCGCATCGAAGGCTTCGCGGGTCAGCGGTGCTTTCCAGTCGCCGTAGGCCACTTCAACACTGGCCGAGTCGGTCAGGGCTTCTTTGGCCGCGCAAGCGGTTTGCAGCAGATTACGTTGTGCGCCCGGATCGAGATCGGCGGACAGGCCGGCGCTCTCGATGATCCAGCCGGCAATCGCGTGATCGAAATCATCGCCGCCCAGCGCGCTGTCGCCGCCAGTGGCCAGCACTTCAAAAACACCGCCAGTCAGACGCAGAATCGAAATATCGAAAGTACCGCCGCCCAAGTCATAAATCGCGACCAGGCCTTCGGCATGCTGATCCAGACCGTAGGCCACAGCGGCTGCGGTCGGCTCGTTGAGCAGACGGAGCACGTTCAGACCGGCCAACTTGGCCGCATCTTTGGTCGCTTGACGCTGAGCATCATCGAAGTAAGCCGGAACGGTGATCACCGCACCCACCAGTTCGCCACCCAAGGTCGCTTCAGCGCGCTGACGCAAAACCTTGAGGATATCGGCGGAGACTTCTACCGGGCTTTTCGGGCCTTGCACGGTGTCGATGAACGGCATGTGCGATTCGCCACCGACAAAGCGGTATGGCAGTTGCTCGCCCAATTGCTTGACGTCGGACAGACCACGACCCATCAAGCGCTTGACCGACAGCACGGTGTTCAAAGGATCGGAAGCGGCGGCCAGCTTGGCCGACTCGCCGACTTCGACGTGATCGGCGTGATAACGCACAGCGGACGGCAGGATGACCTGCCCGTTTGCGTCGGCCAACGGTTCGGAAAGACCACTGCGCAACGCAGCGACCAGCGAATTGGTAGTGCCCAAGTCAATCCCCACAGCCAGACGACGCTGGTGCGGTTGAGGACTTTGGCCGGGTTCGGCGATCTGCAGTAGGGCCATCGTGATCAGGACTTATCTGTATATCAGGAGTGCGACCGGTGCGGCTCTGGGTTAATCGTCG
>NZ_JBIVJB010000131.1:8454-9248 GCF_044750025.1 Pseudomonas sp. NPDC088885
CGAGGCGCTCTTCTAACTGGCGCACTTCGTAGGTGAGCTTGTCGAGGAACTGCATGCGCCGCATCAGGCGTTCGGCCTGTTCGCGTTGCGCCGCATCATCCCAACAGGCTGCGAAGCTTTCATTGAGTTCTTCCTGAGCCACTTTCAAGCGCCGCTTGAACACCGCCACGCCGTCAAGATCGGCACTGTCCTGAAGGTCTTCGAGCTCTTCGCGCCATTGCATCTGCTGCAGAAGAAACTCGGGATCATGGACAGTGACTTCCATCGGCACTTCATGCCCACTGATGGTCAGCAGGTAGCGTGCGCGCTGGGCCGGACTCTTGAGCGTCTGATAGGCGTCGTTGAGCCGTGCAGACTGCTCGAGTGCCGACCGCTGCTCACGCTCGGAAGCATCGGCGAAGCGGTCAGGATGAACGCCGCGCGCCAACTCACGGTAGCGCGTGGCCAACTGCTCGAGATCCAGACGGAAACTCGGTTGCAGCTCGAATAAAGCGAAATGACAAGGAATACCCACGACAAGCCTCAGATGTTGAAGCTTTCGCCGCAGCCACACTCACCGCGTACGTTGGGATTGTTGAACTTGAAGCCTTCGTTCAACCCTTCCTTGACGAAATCGAGCTCGGTGCCGTCCAGGTAGGCGAGGCTTTTCGGGTCGATGATCACTTTTTCGCCGTGACTCTCGAACACCTGATCCTCTGCAACCACCTCGTCGACAAACTCCAGCACGTAGGCAAGGCCGGAACAGCCTGTTGTGCGAACACCCAGACGAATCCCTTCACCTTTTCCGCTCCCTT
>NZ_JBIVJB010000132.1:0-9053 GCF_044750025.1 Pseudomonas sp. NPDC088885
CGATCTTCAGGTATTCACCTGGGGCGACTTTGTATTGCTTGCCACCAGTAACAATTACTGCGTACGACATGGTATTTCTCCGATAATCCTGCTCACCCAGCTCTTTATAAGAAGAGGTATTGGCTGGCATGGCTGCATAAGGCTGGAAGGCCTGATTGCAATTGCGTAAGGCAGGTGCTGCCCAGGAAGTTCAGGGTGCGCGATTGTACGCAAGCTGTTGAAGTGTTGCAAGAGGCCGTCCATCGCGCCTTGACAGGTCCGGGTGGGGGTCCTAGCATGCCGCGCAACCCTTCTGGAGCAACTGTCTCTGATGCAACCCCAAGCTTTCTACCGCGCGGTGGCGGACGATTTTAACGCCGTCGACGGCATCATCAAGAAGCAGCTGACTTCCCGAGTACCGCTGGTATCGAAAATCGGCGATTACATCACGTCGGCCGGCGGTAAACGACTGCGTCCTTTATTAGTGTTGCTGTGTGGCAAGGCATTGGGTCGCGAAGGCGACGACATGCGTCTGCTCGCCGCCACCATCGAATTCCTGCACACCGCGACCCTGCTGCATGACGACGTTGTCGACATGTCCGGCATGCGCCGTGGCCGCTCGACCGCCAACGCCATGTGGGGCAACGCTCCGAGCGTGCTGGTCGGCGACTTCCTGTACTCGCGCTCGTTCGAAATGATGGTCGAACTGGGTTCGATGCCGGTGATGAAGATCCTGTCCCAGGCCACGCGCATCATCGCTGAAGGCGAAGTGTTGCAGCTGTCCAAGGTTCGCGACGCCAGCACTACCGAAGAAACCTACATGGAAGTCATCCGCGGCAAAACCGCGATGCTTTTCGAGGCTTCGACCCACAGCGCTGCGGCGCTGGCCGGTGCCACAGCTGAGCAGAGCGAAGCCCTGCGCACATTCGGCGATCACCTCGGGGTGGCGTTCCAACTGGTCGACGACCTGCTCGACTACAAGGGCGACGCCGAGACTCTGGGCAAGAACGTCGGTGACGATCTGGCCGAAGGCAAGCCGACCCTGCCGCTGATCTACACCATGCGCGAAGGCACGCCGGAACAGGCTGCACTGGTGCGTCAGGCGATTCAGAAAGGCGGGATCGAAGACCTGGAAAGCATCCGCATTGCCGTGGAAGCCTCCGGTTCGCTGGAGTACACCGCGCAACTGGCCCGCGATTACGTGGCCCGTGCGATCAAGTGCCTCGAAGCGCTGCCAGCAAGCGAGTATCGCGATGCACTGGTTGAATTGAGTGAGTTTGCGGTCGCCCGCACGCACTGATACAACCCACTGTGGGAGCGAGCCTGCTCGCGAAAGCATTCTGCCAGTCGATATCAATGCTGACTGACAAAACGCCTTCGCGAGCAGGCTCGCTCCCACAGTTGTTTCTGCGCTATGCCCTTACTCGCGTAAAACCCTATACAATGTGCGACTTTTAGCGATCCCTCCCAAGGAGCCTTAGTGAGCACGTTGCCACCCTGCCCGAAATGCAATTCCGAATACACCTATGAAGACGGTACCCAACTGGTGTGCCCGGAGTGCGCCCACGAGTGGTCTGCCAGCGGCGAAGCCGAAGCAGCCTCCGATGACACCGTGAAGAAAGATTCGGTCGGCAACGTCCTGCAGGACGGCGACACCATCACTGTGATCAAGGATCTGAAGGTCAAGGGCACCTCGCTGGTGGTCAAGGTCGGCACCAAGGTCAAGAACATCCGCCTGTGCGATGGCGACCACGACATCGACTGCAAGATCGACGGCATCGGCCCGATGAAACTCAAATCAGAGTTCGTCAGAAAAGTCTGATTGCGCTGTCATCCATCCCGCGCCAGCCGTGGGATGGAGCTTCACCCTCCCCCGCCGTACCTCAATAAATCCACGCAATAGCCAAACGCCAGCCGTTTTGACCTTACGCAATCTTTACCCGGAAAAAATCAGAATCCGCCAATAGGCGCTTGCTATTTCGATAATAAGAATTATTCTCATCAAACACCTTCAATGGAGATGAGAACCATGACTTATTTGATCGACGCCTGGCTGGATCGCCCACATCCTTACCTCAGGATCCTCCATCGGGAAACCGGCGAGGTCTGTGCGGTGCTTGAAGAGGAAGCCTTGCATGAGCTGCAGGATCAAGGGGATCTGGATGTCAGCAGCCTGAGTTCCAGCGAGCCGATGGTGCTCAAGGAACTGGTGCGCAATCTGTTCCTGTTCTGCTATGCCCGGGCGTTGCGCCCGACCCATGAACTGCATCACAAGATCGAAATATGAAACACGCCACAAACCCTGTAGGAGCAGAGCTTGCTCGCGAAAGCGGTCTTTCATTCAACATTGATGTCGATTGACCGGACGCCTTCGCGGGCAAGCCTTGCTCCTACAAGGTCACGGGATTACAGAACGTCCAGCAGCTCGACGTCGAATACCAGAACGCTGTGCGGCGGGATGCTGCCAACGCCTTGCGCGCCGTAAGCCAGTTCGCTCGGCACGTACAGACGCCATTTGCTGCCGGCATTCATCAGTTGCAGGGCTTCGGTCCAGCCGGCGATCACGCCGCCAACCGGGAATTCTGCTGGCTGGCCGCGCTCGTAGGAGCTGTCGAACACAGTGCCGTCGATCAGCGTGCCGTGGTAGTGAGTACGCACCTGGTCTTCACGGGTTGGCTTGGCGCCTTCGCCCTGAGTCAGCACTTCGAATTGCAGGCCGGAAGCCAGAGTGGTGATGCCGTCACGCTTGGCGTTTTCAGCCAGGAATGCCAGACCTTCGCCAGCAGCGGCTTCAGCTTTGGCAGCCGCTTCGGCTTGCATGATTTCGCGGATAACCTTGAAGCTGGCGGACATTTCTTCCTGACCAACACGGCTTTCCTTACCGGCGAAAGCGTCGGTCAGACCGGCCAGGATTGCGTCCAGGCTAACGCCCGGTGGCGGGTTGTCGCGCAGCTGGTCACCCAGCTGACGGCCAATGCCGTAGCTGACGCGGGTTTCGTCGGTGGACAGATTTACTTCGGACATGACACTGCTCCGCTGTGCGGACGGCCACGAGACTTGCCGTGCGTGCACAGCGCGTCCCGGCGCGCCCGGAACCAAAAGGGCGAGCAGACTAGCACAGATGCTCCGGCGATGGGACGCAGCGCCTACAGGGCGGAACGCCAGGCCAGCGGTACCTTCAGACTTTCCTCGCCACTGGCGCCCAGGCCACACATTTCATCATGTACCGAGGTGTGTACGAGGTTGAACGGCAGCACCGGAAAGGCATGCAGCAAATCTCGCGCATGCTCCACCGAACGCAGCGTCAGCATGTTGCCCTTGGGATCACTCAACGGATACGCCGCGCCATGCATCCGCGCTTCGAGCAGATAAATCCCGCCCTCCATGGAGATCAGATTCAGCTCATCGACCTTCCTGGCAATGGCAAACGCATTCAACTCTTGCAGGTTCATGTGCGCACCTCTCGCGGTGGCGAATCAGGACGTCTACAGGGATATGCCCGCGCGCCCGAAAGCACAAGCCACAAACGACACCGCCCGTCTGTTTCGCAACAGACGGGCGGTGTTTTGCAGCGTTCAACAAACGATCAGTGCTTGGTGAGCTTGTCCAGGTAACCCATGGCGAAGGCCGAGATCACGAAGGTCATGTGAATGATCACGTACCACATCAGGTGCTCGGGATCGACGTTCTTGGCGTCCATGAAGATGCGCAGCAAGTGGATCGAAGAGATCGCCACGATCGACGCCGCGACTTTCATCTTCAGCGAAGACGAGTCCATGGTGCCCAGCCAGCTGAGCTTCTCCTTGCCCTCGTCGATGTCCAGTTGCGAGACGAAGTTCTCGTACCCGGAAATCATCACCATCACCAACAGGCCGCCGACCAGCGCCATGTCGATCAGCGACAGCAGTACCAGAATCAGATCCGACTCGGCCATCGCAAACACGTTGGGCAGGATATGGACGATTTCCTGGAAGAATTTCAGTGCCAACGCGAGCAGACCGAGGGACAAGCCGATGTAGATCGGCGCCAGCAGCCAGCGCGTGGCGTACATTGCGTTTTCGATAAAGCGTTCCATTGAATCTCACACTGGGGGCTGGAAATGGCGGCGAGTATACCAGCCCGCCTTGACCGCCAGAAACCGTCCTGAATCCGCCGTTTGCGCACGTATGACAAAGAATTTCTGCTAGTGTCCAAACCTATGAAAGCCCAGTGACGTTGGACAGGATGCGTGGAAATGGATGTGCGATTGCCGATAACAACTGCCGGAATTTGCTTCGCGCTGCTGATGAGCGGTTGCTCGCCCGGCGATGAGAAGCACGCGACAAGTCTTGAAGAGAAAACCGCCAAGTTCGAACAATCCCTGGACACCATCACCGATCCGAAACTCAAGGACGCCGTCAGCGAACTCGGCGGCTCATTGCTGTTGCTCCAGCGCGCAAAACAGAAACTCGACAGCAACCCGGCGAAAACCGAATACGGCGAAGACGCCCTCGGCGTGCTCAAGCACTACCCGAGCCCGCAGGCATTGGTCGACACCTTTATCAATGGCCTGTTTGTGCTGCACAAGGATTCCAGCTCCGACTACCTCACCGACCTGCAACCGGTGTTCCCTTTCAACCTCAATATTCCCGGCGGCTTCCTTTTTCCTCATGGTGTGGAGTGGCAGTCGGTCACGCTGAGTAATAAACGCGTCATTGGCTACCAGCCGGAATGGTCGGAAACCGATCCCGGCATTCAGCTCAGCCCTTCCAGCTCCAACGTCACCAACCCCGATGACCTGACCGTGACCTACCCGTTCATCGACGGTCTGAACGTCGACAAGAAGAGCCTGCCGCAACCGGTCAGCCTGCAAGGCAAGCTCGAAGTCATCGCGCCGCGTCGCCTGTACAGCTTCGACCTTACGCAGAAAGATGTCGGCGAGACCCGCACCAACGACAACCTCAGCGTGAAACTGCTGAAGCTTGAAAAGAATTCCGCCGAAGTCGAATTCAGTAACAGTCAGCCATTGGCCCCGGAAGTGGCTGAGGCGCAGCTCAATCCGATGATCGTTCAGGCCCGCGATGCCAGCGGTCAATACCTGGTGCGTGCCGGCTCGATCAACGAGAGCCCGGAGCAAGTGGCGTTCTACGAAAAACAACTGACGAACCTGCGACAGCAGAAAGCCTGGAGCGATGCGCTGGACAAGCAGCTCACTGCCGAGCAACAGGCGTTCGAAGAAAAACATCCGAAGCGCTACAACAAGGTCTACTTCAACGGCCCGATCGAAACCCTGGAAGTCAGTGTGCTGGATTTCTCTTCGGTGACCGTATCGCGTAAAGCGCTGGACTTGCCGATCCGCGCGTTCAAACAGCACACCACGGAAAAAGCCATCCAGCCGCTGGATCTACCGGTGACGGTTTACGACGATCAGACGGTGAGCTGGCTCAAGGGCGCGAGCCTGACCGAAGAGCAATTGAAGGCCGGTGTGCGCATCCATCAATCCGTCGAAGAACCGAGCGCCGCACGCATCGAGTTCTCCCACCGCCGCACGTTCAACGATGAATTGCTCGGTGACGATTTCAACCCCGGCGAAAGCCCGGTGACGTTCTTTACCGAGAAGCACAACGGCAAACTCGACGAGCCGATCGAACTGCCGCCCGAGGCGTACCAGGTCGATCCGTTGCGCGCGACGATTACTTACGATTTGAATCTGTTCCCGGAAACCCCGGCGATTGCCGTCGGTTCGATGCCGTTGTTTCTGGCGACTGTGGCCAAGCAGGCCTACGACGAAAAATCGTTGCCCAAAGGGCTGGAGATCAAGAACAACACGCTGCTGGTGGATCTGAAATTGTTTCCGGCCAACGAATATCGCTACTTCGTCAAAGACGACAGCGGCAATTATTTGAAGGAAATTCTATCGGTCAGTCACGACGCCAGTGCAGAAGGCCCGGCGTTAGTCGGCGTGCATTATTTTTATGGTCGCCCGACTCACGTGGAAACCTATCAGCGCACCGACCTCGCCACCGTGCAATATGGTTTTGAGGTCAAACTCGACAAGGCACAGGCGTCTGATACTGCTCCTTGAAGAGCAAGATCAAAAGATCGCAGCCTTCGGCAGCTCCTACAGGGCGCGGCTGCGGCCTCCGTTGATTTGGCGCAGCTGGGCTTGCAGGTGCAGGCTCCAGATTTGCGGATCGTCGGCCAGTTCGTAGCCGTGCAGCGTCAGGCTCTCAACGATGGTGTCGAGAATCGACTCGGCCGCGATCGGCCCGTGAAACGGCCCCTGGGCTTTGATGGCGGAAGGTTGTTCGCCGGCCATACCGGCAGCGAAGAGTAGCGTCCACATGCCGTTATCGCCGGCCAACGGCTTGATGGCGCATTCGATGCGGGTCACGAGACCCAGGCATTGACGGGTGAGGCAGAGGTTGCGCGACATGGCGGCGACCCTCGGTGAAGCCGGTATTCAGCCCCCACGGGAGGACTGGCTCGATCCAGTGATACTGTCGATATCCTTGAGCTGAGAATAGAAGAAAAGTCCGCTGCGCAAGCTGGATAGAACCAGAAGGCGCCGAATGGTCATTGTGTGAAGTTTGACGTCAGAGTAGTGGCGAATTTTGATGTCGTTACACCAAACAAATGTGGGAGCGAGCCTGCTCGCGAATGCGGAGTTTCAGGCAACTTATTCGTCGTCTGATACACCGCTTTCGCGAGCAGGCTCGCTCCCACAGTTTTGACCGCGTTTGACCTTAGGCCGGTTTTGCTTCAGCTAACGCCTCTTGGGCCAGTTCCTTTTCCGCTTCCTTGAGGTCTTCTTCGCTGATCATTTCAGCGATGTCGCGCAAGCGCTCGACCACCCGTGCATTGATGCTGCCTTCCGGGAATTCGCCGTCGGCGTTCGGCTCACCCGCCGGTTCGCCGACCAGCAGGCTCAACGCCTCGTCTGCCTGACGCACCGCGTAAACGTGGAACTGCCCGGCACGCACCGCCGCCAGCACTTTCTCATCGAGCATCAACGTGGCGACGTTGGCCTGCGGAATGATCGCGCCCTGCTCGCCCGTCAGCCCGCGTGCTTCGCAGAGACGGAAGAAACCTTCGATCTTCTCGTTGACCCCACCGACCGCCTGCACTTCACCGAACTGGTTGATCGAGCCGGTGATCGCGAAGCACTGCTTGAGCGGGGTTTTCGACAGCGCCGAAATCAGCGTGCACGCTTCGCCCAGCGATGCACTGTCGCCATCGACGTAACCGTAGGATTGCTCCAGCGCGATGCTCGCGGAAATCGCCAGCGGGAATTCCTGCGCGTAACGGCTGCCCAGATACCCGGTGAGGATCATCACGCCTTTGGAGTGAATCGGCTGGCCAAGGTTAACCTCGCGCTCGATGTCGACGATGCCACTGCCGCCCGGATACACCGTAGCGGAAATCCGCGCCGGCACACCGAACGCCGAGTCGCCGACTTCAAGCACGGTCAGACCGTTGCACTTGCCGACTGCCGCGCCATCGGTGTCGATGAGGATGATCCCGGCGAGCATGTCGTCGAGAATCCGCGCCGACACGCGACCAGTGCGCGTGGCTTTGGCTTTCAGCGCACGCTCGATGTGGCCGGCATCGGTCATTTCATCGCCAGCCAGATGGCGGATGAAGTCCGCTTCGCTGACCAGTTGGAACAGATCACCAATACGCGCCGACAAACGCCCTTGGTGCTCGGCCAACCGTGCGCTGTACGTCGCCAGACGCGCCACCGCGTCGGCGGTCAGCGGCGCCATGCCTTCTTCCGAGGTGCGGGTTTTTAAAAGCTGGGCGAATTGCTCCAGACTCTCGTCGACCATCGGGATGTCTTCATCGAAGTCGACCAGAACGCGGAACATCTCCTGGAAGTCCGGATCGAGGTCTTGCAGCGTGTAATACAGCGACCGCGCACCGATGATGATGACTTTGACCTGCAACGGAATGTGCTGCGGGTTGAGCGTGACCGTGGCGAAACGGCCCATCTCGCCCAGCGGCGATTCCATTTTCAGCTTGCGCGATTGCAGGGCGCGCTTGAGCGCATCCCACACGAACGGCTCGCTGAGCATTTTTTCCGCTTCAAGAATCAGGAACCCGCCGTTGGCACGGTGCAACGCACCCGGGCGCAACTGACGATAGGTGGTGTAGAGCGCGCCCTGATCGGTGGTGTATTCGATACGCCCGAAGAGGTTTTCGTAAGTCGGGTGCGGTTCGAATACCACCGGCGCACCGCCGCTGGCTGGGTGACCAACCACCAGACTTGGCGCGTATTGCTCTTCGAGCAGCTTGCGCGCCACGGCGTCGGTCTTGCTGTCGTCGACCAGTTGCTCGACCACGGTTTTCAGCAGGTACACCTGCATCGCTTGCAGGTAACCGCAGACCGCCGCGTTCTCGGCGTACTTCTCCGACAGCGGCGACAGCAACGGCTGCAGCGCCAACGTGATGGTTTCTTCGTTGAGCGAACGCAGCTGATTGTTCGACTCGCGCTTCCACTGCGGCAGGCTGGCGAGTTCTTCGTTCAGGCGTTCTTCGAGGCCGGAAATATCATCGTGAAAACGCTCGCGATCAGCTTCCGGCAACTGCGCGAATTCAGCTTCGTCCAGCGCCTTGCCGTCGAGCATCGGCGTGAAGGCGATGTTGCTGCTGTCGCGATAGAGGGCGACGTCTTTTTCCAAGGCCAGCCGCTCGATGATGTCGAGAGCTTTGTCGTAGCGCTGGTTGAAGGCGCGGTCGATGGCGCTTTTCTTTTGCTGGTAGGACGGGTGCTCGAAGACTGCCGGAAACGTCGCCAGCAGGTTGTCGATCAAACCGTTGATGTCACCGATGAACGAAGCGGCGGTGCCGGATGGCAACTCCAGTGCGCGGGGTTCGCGCGGCTCATCGAAATTGTTCACGTAGACCCAGTCCGCCGGGGTCTGCAGGCGTTTGCCTTCGGCCTTCAGATAGCGTTTGACGAACGAGAAACGGCCAGTGCCGGGCTCGCCCATGACGAAAACGTTGTAACCGGGGCGTGGCATGGCCACACCGAACTGCAAGGCTTCGACCGCGCGTTCCTGGCCGAGCACACCGCGAAAGGGCTCCAGATCATT
>NZ_JBIVJB010000133.1:0-8946 GCF_044750025.1 Pseudomonas sp. NPDC088885
TCTTCGACGAGGATGGACTCGATCACACCGCTGGTTTCAGCTTCGATGTGGTTCATCATCTTCATGGCTTCGACGATGCACAGAGTGTCGCCTTTCTTCACGGTCTGGCCGACTTCAACGAAGGCTGGCGAGGCTGGCGAAGATTTACGGTAGAACGTGCCGACCATCGGCGAACGGGCAACAGTGCCGTTCAGCGCTGGCGCAGCAGCGGCAACCGGGGCTGCAGCCGCTACTGGAGCAGCAACAGGTGCGGCAGCCGGTGCTTGCATCGGAGCCGGCGCGTAATACTGCTGAGCCGGGGTTTTGCTGTGACGGCTGATGCGTACGGACTCTTCGCCTTCCTTGATCTCGAGCTCGTCGATGCCGGACTCTTCCAGCAATTCGATCAATTTCTTAACTTTACGGATATCCATGAATCATCAACTCCCAAGGGTCGGTCAGGGGCGCTTAACGCTTGTATTTCAAGTCGTTGCCGGTGTTTCAAGCTGTTCTAGTGCAGCCTCCAGGGCCAGTCGGTAACCGCTGGCGCCAAGGCCGCAGATCACTCCCACCGCTACGTCGGAGAAGTAAGAGTGATGGCGGAAAGGTTCGCGTTTGTGCACGTTGGACAAATGCACTTCGATGAATGGGATGCTCACTCCCAGCAGCGCGTCACGTAATGCGACACTTGTGTGTGTAAAAGCTGCTGGATTGATCAGGATGAAATCCACACCTTCGCCGCGCGCGGCGTGGATCCGGTCGATCAATTCGTACTCGGCATTGCTTTGCAGATACAGCAGATGGTGGCCGGCTTCACGGGCGCGGCGCTCCAGATCCTGATTGATCTGCGCCAGGGTCGTTGAACCGTAAGTACCGGGTTCGCGGGTGCCGAGCAGGTTCAGGTTGGGGCCGTGCAGTACCAGTAGCGTTGCCATCTGCGTTGTCCTTGTTATGGGTGAGCAATGTTCAGAACCCGGCGACTATGCCGCAAAGACTTTGTGACTGTCCAGTTCTATGCAATAGCCAGCACGATGGGCGATGTTTGCGCAAAATATGTGACCAAGTGGTTTGATCCGGTCATTCCGCAAGATAGGCGGTAATACAAATGACGCTATCGCGAGCAGGCTCACTCCTACAGTTGAAATGCGTTCCCCTGTAGGAGTGAGCCTGCTCGCGATAGCGGTTTATCAGACGCGAAAGGCCTGTACGGCTGTATGCAGTTGGCCGCCAAGTACCAGCAAGTTCTCGCCTTGTTCGCGCCCACGACCGATCCGCACCAGGTTATCCCCACCCAACTGATGAATCCGCTCGCTGTGATCGCGAATCTCACTGACCGCGCCACTCTGCTGCGCCGTCACCTCAGCAATGCGCACCGCCGTGTCGGAAATCGTCTGAATCGCGCCAACGATTTTATCCAGCGCGCCATCCGCTGCTTGTGCCTGACTGGCCGTGGCTTCGGCGTGTTCGACCTGCGCGCGCATGCCTTCGACCGATTGTCGCGCCGCTGTTTGCAGGCCGGCAATCAACTTCTGAATCTCCGCCGTGGCCCCGGCTGTCCGCTGCGCCAGCGAACGCACTTCCTCGGCGACCACGGCAAAACTGCGACCCATTTCCCCGGCCCGCGCCGCTTCAATCGCCGCGTTCAGCGCGAGCAAATTGGTCTGATCGGCAATCGAGCGAATCACCGTCAGCACGCCACCGATGGTCGCCGACTCCTCAGCCAGATGCTCGATCATCTGCGCATTACCTTGCACTTCACCGACCAAGGCGTGCAGCCCGGTCAGGCTCTGGCCAATCACGGTTTGGCCATGTTCGACGGCCAGTCCGGCATGACGGCTGGCATCGGCGGCCTGTCGCGCGTCACCGGCCACTTGCTGAATGGTCGCCTCCAGTTCGCCGAGGGAATCGCGGATCAGCGCGGTGTCGCCGGCCTGATGCTCGGCGCCGCTGTGCAAATCGTTGCTCAGCTCGGCGAGGGTGCGGCTGCTGCCCGCGACCTGCTCGGCGTTGCCGCGAATCGTCCCGACCAGATCCACCAGATAGGCGCGCAAGCGATTGAGCGAAGCCTCGATGTCATGCAGTTCGCGGTTGGTTTTGCCCAGATGAATGTCGCGGCTGAAATCGCCTTCAGCCCAGGTCGACAGCGCTGGAGCAAGGTTGGTCAGAGTGCGCGAGAGGCGGCGCTGCAAGGTGTCGATCAGCAGCGCGATCAACAGAATCAGGCCGATCATCACTCCCTGCATCAGGCGCACTTCACCCTGAATCTGCCCGTGTTGCGCACGCACCACCGGCTCAAGTCCGGCGATAGCCTGCTGCACGGCGGCGATTTTCTGGTGGGTGGCGGCGCTGAGATCGCTGCGCTTCTGGATCTGCTCGCGAGTGCGCGCCAGCTCTGCCGGATAACGACCGAGCAAGCTGTTGAGTTCGCGTTTGAGGTCGACGCCAGCATCTTCGGCGACGGCTTTTTCAGTGTTCTCGATGCCCATCATCGCGGCGAAATCGTCGCTGCCGGATTCGCTTTTCGCGACAACGCCGAGCAAGGGCAGGGCATCAATCGCTTGCGCCTGCGTGCTGATGTTGCTGACTTCACGCTCAACGTCCGCCGCCAATTCACTGCGACCGCTGCTGACCAGTTTGTCCCGCGCCAGCGACAATTTACCGAGATGTTGCGAGGCGGCAAGCAGCGGCGTCAGGTAACCCGAGTTGCCGTTGGCGTAGGTGCTGAGTTGCTCAAGGCTGGCGCTCAGTTCGCGTTCGGCCTGTAACAACAAGGCCTGCGGATCACCGGCCAGTTTGCCGGCGGCGAGCAGATCGGTTTTGCTGAATTCATCCAGCTCCGCCAGGCTCGGGCGCAGCGTATCGGCCAGCGCCGGCGGCAGTTCGCCGAGTTCTTTGTGCAAGCCATCAATGGCCTGACTGGCGGCGCTCAGGCGCAAGGCGTCGCCGCTGGCGAGGTAGTCCTCGACGTTGCGCGCCACCTCGTTCTGAAATTGCTGTGACAGCCCCAAATATCGCTCCATCAATAAATACGGGCGTTCGAGGGCTTTTTGCGACCACCACAGCGTGGCGCCGAGTGCGACACACACGGCGACCAGCAGCAGGGTATTGAGATTGGTGAGCAACTTCAGGCGCATGACGGCTACCAACGGCAGAAATGGTAAGCGCCTGAATTTATTGCGGTTCTGTTACAGGGTTATGACCGAATCAGTGGAATCTGATGAAAAGGTGGCACTTTGCTTTGATTCCCGCGCCGACTGCACGCGATTGCGTCCCGCACCCTTGGCGCGGTACAGCGCCTCGTCAGCCTGACTGGCCATCATCAGGCTGTCGCAGTCGTCGTGCATTTCCACCACGCCGGCGCTGAAGGTGCACCACAAATCCTGCGGTTGTGCCGGGTAATGAATCTCGGCGAAGCGCTGACGAATTTCGTCGAGCACTTTGTGCGCAGCCTCTATATCCGTGTCGGGCATGACGATGGCGAATTCTTCGCCGCCGTAACGGCCGATGAAATCGGTCTTGCGCAAACGCTGTTTAAGGAACAGTGCGAGGCTCTTGATCACGCGGTCGCCCATCGGGTGGCCGTGGCTGTCGTTGACCCGTTTGAAGTGGTCGATGTCGAGCATCGCAAAGCTCAGCGGCTTGCTCTCGCGGCGGGCGCGGAACGAGCAGTCTTCGAGCAATTGCAGAATGTGCGTGTGGTTGTACAAACCGGTGAGGCTGTCGCGCACCATCCGTGCTTTCAGATTGCGCGCACGGGCCGCGCGGTTGCGCACGGTGGTGATCAGGTGGCGCGGCTTGATCGGTTTGGTCAGGAAGTCATCGCCGCCCTCGCTCATCGCGTCGAGCTGTTTGTCCAGATCGTCCTCGGCCGACAGATAGATGATCGGCACGCTGACATAACGGTCGTTGTGGCGAATCACTTTGGCCAGCTCGGTGCCGGTGCAGGCCGGCATGTACATGTCGAGGATGATCAGATCCGGCTGGAAATCGGCCAGTTCGGCCATCGCCTGAATCGGTTCGATCAGCGTGCGTGTGACGATGCCGGCGCTGTTGAGCAAGCGTTCGGTGTGCAGGGCCTGCGCACGCGAGTCGTCGATGATCAGCACTTTATAAGGTTCGTATTGGGCGACGCAGGTGAGGACCTCGATTTTCTCCAGCAGGCTCGACGCTTCGAGGGTGCCGGTGAGGAATTCCTGGCCGCCGGCGCGCACGGCGGCGAGACGGGTCGGGGTGTCGGTTTCGTGCAGGCTGAAGAACAGCAGCGGCAGCGGTTCATCCAGACCGACCTGCGCTTCGGCGGCGAGTTTCAGGCCGATGCCGGCACCGCTGAAGTCCACGTCCATGACGATGGCGGCGGGCAAGCGCTCGACCATCGACGAACGAAAGGCTGCCACGCTGTCCAGCGCCTGAGCACTGAGACCGAAGAATTCCAGTTGTTTGGCCAGTCGCTCGGCGCGGTCGTGATCCTGCAGCATCACGTAGATCGGCTTGCGCAGCGGCGGCAGGAAGGTCTGGTCGAGTTGATCGCCATGACGCAGGCCGGTGCGCGACAAACGCTGCATCAAACGATTGAGGTCGGTGATCAGACCGCTGCTGAGACGGCCGCGATTGGCGTCCACTGCTTGCAGCGATTGACTGATGTGGTGCGCCAGTTGCGTGTGTTCAGGCTGTTCGAAGCGCTCGGCAAAACGCAGCAGGCGCAAGTTCGCCTCGCTCAGTTCGGCGAGGTCGACGGTGGACCACTCACTGCGTTGCAGGCGCTGCCATATCTCAAGAATCTGACGTGCCTGATGAATTACCCGCTGGGCAAAGTGGTGCTTGAGACGCTCACGGCTGGGGTCTTCTGGCTCGGTCATATCCTGACTACTAGTTAGGCTGCATGCTGAGGGCGACTGGTGGCTCTATGCTAGCACCTCTTTTCCCTTACACGAGCGTCGTACTGCAATAATCTGCAATGCATCATCATTCAGTTTCTGACCGATCGGTTTTGTTTTCGACCTGCTCGTCGGTGAAGCCCCCGTGTGCCGGGAGCGTAATAGAGGCAGGGTGATTTTCGGATGAGTTTTTTGCCCACGCTTTTATCATCGCGGTGAATGCGCTTTTCGATTGTTTTCAAGCGCCTGCATGCGTGTGATCGGCCCTCGGCTATCAGGGAAACCCTTAGATCGGCGCGAAGCGTCATTCGCCCACATGATTTGCGGCTTATCTTTACGCGCGGGTGCCCGGCTCTGGCACGTTGTTGTATGGTTGTGGTCGAACCGTTGAACCCAAGTGATTGAAAGGATATCGCCATGCTGGACTGGAAAAACCGCGCGGGCAGCGCGCCTGAACGTGCCGCCGAGCCCAAGTCGGCCACCCGCAGCTATGTTGGCGGGCTGCTGTTCAGCCGCGCATTGGCCACACTGATCGGCATTTATCTGCTGGTGACCATCGGCCTCGGCTGGTACTGGAGCCAGGAGCCGGCGCTGTTTCCGGTCGCTCAAAACGCGCAAGTGGCTGCCGAGAAAGAAGGCAAGCAAATGGTCATCGGCTACACCACGGTCGAAACCCTGAAGACCGTCGCCGGCACGTTGCTCAACAAACCGGGCGGCTACATTTCCAACGACCGCTTCCCGCCAGGCCTGTGGATGGACAACACGCCGAGCTGGGAATACGGCGTGCTGGTTCAGGTGCGCGACCTGACCCGCGCCCTGCGTAAAGACTTCGCCCGTTCGCAATCGCAGTCGGCGGAAGATGCCGATCTGGCCAAGGCCGAGCCGCGTTTCAACTTCGACAACAAGAGCTGGGTTCTGCCTTCCAGCGAGTCCGAGTATCAGGAAGGCATCAACTCGCTGAGCCGTTATCAGGCGCGCCTGTCGGATCCGAGCCAGAAAAACGCACTGTTTTATGCGCGTGCTGACAACCTGAACAACTGGCTGGGCGATGTCGGCACCCGTCTGGGTTCACTGTCGCAACGTCTGTCGGCCAGTGTTGGCCGGGTCAAGCTGAACACCGCGCTGAAAACCGAAACCCCGGCGGTGGGTGAAGTGCCGCAGGTCGATGAGGAAATCGTCGAGACGCCGTGGATGCAGATCGACAACGTCTTCTACGAAGCACGCGGTCAGGCCTGGGCGCTGTCGCACTTGCTGCGCGCTATCGAAGTCGACTTCGCCGATGTGCTGGCGAAGAAGAACGCCACCGTCAGCGTGCGTCAGATCATTCGTGAACTGGAAGCCTCGCAGGAACCGGTGTGGAGTCCTATGATTCTTAACGGTAGCGGCTTCGGCGTGCTGGCCAACCACTCGCTGGTCATGGCCAACTATATTTCCCGTGCGAACGCTGCTGTGATCGATCTGCGTCAACTGCTTAATCAGGGATGAGTCATGTCCGATAGCGCGAAAGAGGCGGCGCACCGTGCCGCCTCCGATGCCGAACAGATTGCCTGGGTCGACGAGCAGGACAACCTGCTCGGCGCTCTGGTGCGCGCCGATCTGCGCGAACGCGGGCTGATCGGTCGCGGCACTTACATCATGCTGTTCAATTCTGCCGGTGAGCTTTGCGTGCATCGGCGCACTTTGAGCAAGGCGATTTATCCCGGTTACTGGGACGTCGCGGCGGGTGGCATGGTGCAGGCTGACGAGACTTACGCCGAGTCGGCCGCCCGTGAGCTGGAAGAAGAGCTGGGCGTCAGCGGCGTAGAGTTGACCGCTCACGATCATTTCTACTTCGAAGACACTGGCAACCGTCTCTGGTGTTCGGCGTTTTCCGCCGTCTGGGACGGCCCGCTGAAACTGCAACCGGAAGAGGTGCTGGAAGCGCGCTTTATTCCGGTCGAGCAGGTCATGCAGGAAATCCGGCAAAAGCCTTACTGCCCGGACTCGCTGGCCGCGTTGAAGCGCTATCTCAAGGCGCAACAAAGCGACGTCGCAAAGAACACATAAATTGGCGCTGATTGGCACTTAGCAATCGGGTTTTTTGCCGTTACACTGCGCGACCTTTTCAAGCTGCACCGAATAGTTTGAGGTTGGCCTGCTGACCCACTGTAGGAGCTGCCGAAGGCTGCGATCTTTTGATCTTGTTTTTCAAGAGCAGGATCAAAAGATCGCAGCCTTCGGCAGCTCCTACAGGTCAGCAGTCTCGTCGCCAAATTCCGGTGCAGTAGCGCTGCCCCTGCCTGAGTGGGGCTTCGCGGTCGATGACCTTGCCCAAGGTCGCGATCAGTCTTTGTCCTCCCAAGAGGATTGCCGGTGGCCAAAAAAGCCGCATCCTTCGCCGCCCTTGGTGGCCTGGTATTTTCCACCGACGCAGGTCGTCATTGCCCGGAATGCAGTAAGCCGGTGGACGCCTGTATCTGCAAACAAACCGTGATCCCGGCAGGGGACGGCATTGCCCGCGTGCGTCGCGAGAGCAAGGGCCGCGGCGGCAAGACGGTGACCACCATCACCGGCGTGCCACTGGCCGAAGACGCGCTCAAAGAGTTGGCGACAACGTTGAAGAAACGTTGCGGCACTGGCGGGGCGCTGAAAGACGGGATCATCGAAATCCAGGGCGATCATGTCGAGCTACTCTTGGCTGAGCTGATCAAGCACGGTTTCAAAGCGAAGAAGTCCGGCGGCTAGCAGCCTCTGTGAAATCCATCTGCGGCTTGATCCGGCGCTGAATTCATTCAGATCCGGCGTCGTCTCCATGGTTTTCACAGAGCCTGTTCATGACCGGTTTCTAAACTCCACGCGGTCAGCGCGGTCTACCGCCGCGCTGACGAATCGTCATTTTCATTCTTTAGACTGCGCCGGCCTGCGATCAGGCGACGCACTATGACTTCTTTATAGGGGACTTCGATGTCCGTACGACGCACACGTAAAGACGATGGCAGCCAATGGACAGTTGCGGACAGCCGCAGTGTTTACGGGATTCGCCATTGGGGGGCCGGGTATTTCGCGATCAATGAAGCCGGTCGCGTCGAAGTTCGTCCGAACGGCCCGAGCAGCTCGCCTATCGACCTGTTCGAGCAAGTCGACCAACTGCGCAAAAGCGGTTTGTCCTTGCCGTTGCTGGTTCGTTTCCCCGACATCCTGCAAGACCGTGTCCGCCAGTTGACCGGCGCCTTCGATGCGAACATCGAACGTCTGGAATACCAGAGCAAGTACACCGCGCTGTACCCGATCAAGGTTAACCAGCAAGAAGCGGTGATCGAGAACATCATCGCCACCAAGGACGTCTCCATCGGTCTGGAAGCTGGCTCCAAGCCTGAGCTGCTGGCCGTGCTGGCGCTGGCGCCGAAGGGCGGCACCATCGTCTGCAACGGTTACAAGGATCGCGAGTTCATTCGTCTGGCGCTGATGGGTCAGAAGCTTGGCCACAACGTGTTCATCGTCATCGAGAAAGAATCCGAAGTCGCTCTGGTGATCGAAGAAGCCGCCTCGCTGAAGGTCAAGCCACAGGTCGGCCTGCGCGTGCGTCTGTCGTCGCTGGCCTCGTCGAAGTGGGCGGACACCGGTGGCGAGAAATCCAAATTCGGTCTGTCGGCGGCGCAACTGCTGTCGGTGGTCGAGCGCTTCCGCGCGGCCGGTCTGGATCAGGGCATTCGCCTGCTGCACTTCCACATGGGTTCGCAGATTGCCAACCTGGCTGACTATCAGCATGGTTTCAAAGAAGCGATTCGTTACTACGGCGAGCTGCGCAACCTCGGTCTGCCGGTCGATCACATCGACGTCGGTGGCGGTCTGGGCGTCGACTACGACGGCACGCACTCGCGCAACGCCAGCTCGATCAACTACGACATGGACGATTACGCCGGTGTTGTGGTCGGCATGCTCAAGGAATTCTGCGATGCGCAGGCCCTGCCGCATCCGCACATCTTCTCCGAAAGCGGCCGCTCGCTGACCGCGCACCACGCGATGCTGGTGGTGCAGGTGACTGACGTCGAGAAACACAACGACGAAATCCCGCAGATCGAAAACAAGGAAGCGCTGCCGGAAACCGTGCAGT
>NZ_JBIVJB010000134.1:0-8598 GCF_044750025.1 Pseudomonas sp. NPDC088885
CAGATCCAGCAGCGACAGCCCCCGATTGACGTAACGCCGGGCGATTTTGACCACCAGCCGCAGGTTACTTTCGATCATGCGCTTACGTCCGGCAGGGTCACCACTTTGCGACAAGCGCGCAAAATGAACTTCTTCTTCCGGAGAGAGCAATGGGGAAAAGCCGATTTCGTTGAGATACAACTGCGTGGCATCGAGTGCCCGCGTGTAGTCGATGTACTTATGCTGTTTGAGTGTCGCAGATTGTCTGGATTTGGAACGAACGGAAGGCGGTGCAGCCCCTTCATCATTCGACATCGAAGAATCCGAATCGATGCCGGCCTCCATAAGGAGAACCTCATCGTCGATGTCAAACTCCGGCACTTCTTTACTGAGAGCCATTGTTATAGTCCTTTGGTGAGTTCGACCCCAAGCTCAAGCGACGCCTTTATCCTTGGCAACGCTGGAGCCTGTCCCCTCTACGCGACGGAACAGGCTGGATGACAAATCAACGTCGTGGCAGGAACTGCAGTGGATCTACAGGTTTACCTTGGCGGCGAATCTCAAAATGCAGTTTCACCCGGTCTGTACCCGTTGACCCCATTTCGGCAATTGTCTGTCCGACCTTGACCTGCTGACCCTCCCGAACCAACAGCCTGCGGTTGTGACCGTAAGCACTGACGTAGGTTTCGCTGTGTTTGATGATGACTAATTCGCCGTAGCCCCTTAAGCCACTCCCGGCGTAAACCACCGTCCCATCAGACGCAGCTAAAACAGGCTGTCCCAAATCTCCGGCGATATCAATTCCTTTATTCAAACTACCGTTTGAAGAGAATTTTCCAATGAGAATGCCATTAGATGGCCATCCCCAGCCGGTCGGGGCCGGGCCTGCAGGAGGCATCGGAGCGGGCGTTTGCTTATTCGCGACGGACGGTGCAGCGCCAGTAGAACCGGTGGTTGTGGTGGTCGTCGTGCCATTCGCCTGGCGCCGGATTACCGTGGTTTTGCTCGACGAAGAAGGCGAAGAACTCGAGTTGCTTACCACCGCGCTCGACGTTGAACCGGTGCGCCCGTCAAAGCGAATTGTCTGACCCGGATGGATCGTATACGGCGTAGGAATATTGTTCCGGGCGGCGAGGGCTTTGTAGTCCCAGCCGTAGCGAAAAGCGATCGAAAACATCGTATCGCCCGGACGGACTACGTACTGCCCGGTCGTCACTGTCGGACGCTGGGCGACCGCCTTGTTGCGATCGACGACACTCACGTTGCTCGATTTGGTGCTCGAGCAACCGACCAGCAAGGTGCTCAAGACAAGGCCAGTCACCAGGCGCTGAAAGCTCGTGTTACCCATACGCTGCGCAATGACTGTGAGACTCACCCGCCGCTCCCTTTGTGGTGGCTGAAAAATTTGGAATGCCGGATTTCGGCACGAACTGTCGCAAGTATAACGGGCAGATTCGGCTTTACCCTTAATGAAGCGAAATCGCTTCACGCACACGTTTGCCAGCTGGCAATACGCTACGTTTAATCCGCTATCGCCGGTGTAAGACCGGAGCCGTTGAAAGGAATTCAACAGCAGCGAACAAATGCTCAGGCCAACGGCCCGTTGAGCAATGGAACGAAGCGCACCGCCCCCAGAACGTGACGGGAAAAACCGTTTTCTTCACGCACGATCAACAGCAATTGCTGAACTTCGCCGGAGCCGACCGGAATCACCATGCGCCCGCCCGGGGCCAATTGATCCAGCAAGGCTTGCGGCACATCGGTAGCCACGGCGGTTACGATGATGCCGTTGTACGGCGCCAGAGCCGGCCAGCCTTCCCAGCCATCGCCCCAACGAAACACCACATTGCGCAGGTTCAGCTCGACCAGACGTTCCTTGGCCCGATCCTGCAAAACCTTGATCCGCTCAACCGAAAAAACTCGCTCAACCAGTTGCGACAACACCGCCGTCTGGTAACCGGAACCGGTGCCGATCTCCATCACTTTGTCCAGCGGCCCGGCCTCGAGCAGCAGCTCGCTCATGCGCGCCACCATATAAGGCTGGGAAATGGTCTGGTTGTGGCCAATCGGCAGTGCCGTGTCTTCGTATGCGCGATGCGCCAGCGCCTCATCGACGAACAGATGACGCGGCGTACGGCGAATCACTTCGAGTACCTTGGCGTTCGACACGCCTTCTTCATACAGACGCTGGATCAGGCGTTCCCGCGTGCGCTGGGAGGTCATGCCGATGCCGCTGCGCAGTCTGTCGTCGTGTTCGCGAGCCATCAGCGCAGTCCCTCCAGCCAGCCGTCGAGACTTCTGAAGGCATCGTTGAAAGTGCGATCAAGCTGCAACGGGGTGATGGAAACGTAGCCCTGCATCACCGCATGGAAATCGGTGCCCGGGCCGCCGTCTTCGGCGTCGCCGGCGGCAGCAATCCAGTAACCGGCCTTGCCACGCGGATCGACTACTTTCATCGGCGCCGCCGCCCGGGCGCGATGGCCGAGACGGGTCAGCTGAATGCCGCGAATGTGATCGATCGGCAGATTCGGAATGTTCACGTTGAGCACCGTGCGCGGCGGCAGATCGAGCCCGGCGTGGGCCTCGACCAGTTTGCGCGCGAAGTACGCCGCTGTCGGCAGATTATCCACCTGACGCGAGACCAGCGAAAAAGCGAACGACGGACGTTCGAGGAAGCGCCCTTCAAGGGCCGCTGCCACAGTTCCGGAATACAGCACATCGTCGCCCAGATTGGCGCCGAGATTGATCCCCGACACCACCATGTCCGGCTGGCGCTCCAGCAAGCCATTGAGGCCCAGGTGCACGCAGTCGGTCGGGGTGCCGTTGAGGCTGATAAAGCCGTTGGCCAGGTATTGCGGGTGCAACGGACGGTCGAGCGTCAGCGAACTGCTGGCACCGCTTTTGTCCTGCTCCGGGGCGATAACCACGCATTCGGTGTAATCCGCCAGCGCAGCATAAAGCGCGGCGAGACCGGGTGCGGTTACCCCATCGTCGTTAGAAATCAGAATACGCATGGGCTGTCCGTCTGCCCCACCGGCACCAGATCAACGAGCTCGCGCACCAATACGGTGGCAAAGCATCCGGCCGGGAGGACGAATTCCAGTTGCAGAATGTCAGGCTGGGGATAATGCCACGTCAACCCGCCAATGGGCAGCCGCAGGATGCGACGCTCGTGGCTCATGCCGGCGTGAATCAACCAATCGCGCAGCTCCGCTTCGCGCGCGGCAATCCCCTGCTCCAGTTCATGGACAACGCCTGCGGTCGGCGAGTCACCTTCGCCCCACTGCGGGCCGGTCGGATGCAGATCGAGAATCGCCAGACGCGGGTCGCTGCACTCAGCTTCACCGGCGGGGAAAAAGCTGCGACTGTCGGTGAACGCGAGCAGATCACCGACTTGCGCTTGCTGCCAGGTGCCATCGGCCACACGCGCCGCCAGCACCTTATTGAAGAGAAAACTGCGTGCCGTCGACAGCAGGCGCGAACGCACATTGCGCTGCTCCGGCAAGGCTTTGCGCGCCGCCCATCCACGCGCATCAACGACGTTACCGCCGTCATGGCCGAAACGCTGGGCGCCGAAATAATTGGGAATGCCTTGCTGGGCGATCAGTTGCAGACGCTGTTCAATCGCGTCTTTATCGCCAGCGAACTGCGTCAGGCGCAAGGTGAAACCGTTGGCCGAGTGTGCGCCGCGTTGCAGCTTGCGCTTGTGGCGCGTGGTCTTGAGGATCTTCAGCGTGTCGTTTTCCGCCGCCGACAGATCCGGATCAGCCTTGCCCGGCAATTGCACGCTGAACCACTGACGGGTCAGCGCCTGCCGATCCTTGAGGCCGGCATAGCTGACGGTGCGCAACGGCACGCCGGCAGCCTTGGCGATACGCCGCGCGGCTTCTTCAGTGTTGAGGCCACGTTTTTCGACCCAGATCCACAGGTGTTCACCGTCGCCGCTGAACGGGATGTCGAGGACTTCATCGACCTGAAAATCTTCAGCGATGGCTTTCAGTACCGCCGTGCCGAGGGGTTCGCCATAGGCACGCGGGCCGAGCAGTTGCAGTTCATTCATGCGCGCAGCAACAAGGCAACGGAGTGCACAGCGATGCCTTCTTCGCGACCGACAAAGCCAAGCTTTTCGGTGGTGGTAGCTTTCACGTTCACTTGATCCAACTCAACTTGAAGATCCGCCGCGATCAGCGCGCGCATCGATTCGATATGCGGGGCCATTTTTGGCGCCTGGGCAACGATGGTGTTGTCGACGTTGCCGACTTTCCAGCCTTTGGCGTGGATCAGCGCGACCACATGCCGCAGCAACGCTCGGCTGTCGGCGCCCTTGAATTGCGGGTCGGTGTCCGGGAAGTGTTTGCCGATATCACCCAGCGCCGCAGCACCGAGCAAGGCATCGCTCAAGGCGTGCAGCAGGACGTCACCGTCGGAATGAGCGAGCAGCCCGAAGCTGTGTGCAATGCGCACGCCGCCCAGAGTAATGAAATCGCCTTCAGCGAAACGATGCACATCATAGCCGTGGCCAATACGCATAAAAAAAACGCCCCGATTTTTGTCAGGGCGTGATTCTACCTGCATTAGCCCTTGAGGGCGCGTGCATGATGTTGCAAGTGGTCGTCAATGAAGCTCGCGATGAAGAAATAGCTGTGGTCGTAGCCCGGTTGCAGACGCAATGTCAGCGGATGGCCCGCTTGTTTTGCCGCTTGTTGCAGGGCTTCGGGTTTCAGCTGTTTTTCAAGGAAGTCGTCGCGATCACCTTGATCAACCAGCAGCGGCAATTGTTCATCCGCTTCAGCGATCAGTGCGCAGGCATCCCACTCTTTCCATTTCGAACGCTCCTCGCCCAGATAACGCGAGAATGCCTTCTGTCCCCACGGGCAATCCATCGGGTTGTTGATCGGCGAAAACGCTGACACCGATTGGTAACGTCCGGGGTTACGCAATGCACAAACCAACGCACCGTGGCCACCCATGGAATGACCGCTGATGCTGCGTTTATCCGACGCGGGGAAATGCGCTTCAACCAGTGAAGGCAATTCCTGCACGACATAGTCATGCATCCGATAGTGCCGCGACCAAGGTTCCTGCGTCGCATTCAGATAGAAGCCGGCACCGAGACCGAAATCCCAGGCGCCATCCGGATCGCCCGGCACATCAGGGCCACGCGGACTGGTGTCGGGCGCGACGATGATTAAACCAAGTTCGGCGGCCATGCGCAGGGCGCCAGCCTTGTGCATAAAGTTCTCGTCGGTGCAGGTCAGGCCGGACAGCCAGTACAGCACCGGCAATTTGCCGCCCTGCTCCGCTTGCGGCGGCAGGTACACGGCGAACACCATGTCGCAACCGAGCACATCGGAGCGATGGCGGTAACGCTTGTGCCAGCCGCCAAAACTTTTCTGACAGGAGATGTTTTCCAGACTCATGTAAAGACTCCTACGCGGTCACGGCAACACGCCTTCACGACGTGTCGCCATATCCCGGCGATTGATCAGAAATGAATGACGGTACGGATGCTCTTGCCTTCGTGCATCAGGTCGAACGCTTTGTTGATGTCCTCCAGGCCCATGGTGTGGGTGATGAAAGTATCCAGCGGGATTTCGCCGCTTTGCGCCATGTCGACATAGCTTGGCAACTCGGTACGGCCGCGCACACCGCCGAATGCCGAACCGCGCCAGACGCGACCGGTGACTAACTGGAATGGACGGGTGGCGATTTCCTGGCCGGCACCGGCGACACCGATGATGACGGATTCGCCCCAACCTTTGTGGCAGCACTCAAGCGCGGCGCGCATCAGTTGCACGTTGCCAATGCATTCGAAGGAGAAGTCGACGCCGCCATCGGTCATGTCGACGATCACTTCCTGAATCGGGCGATCGAAGTCTTTCGGGTTCACGCAGTCGGTGGCACCGAGTTGCTTGGCGATCTCGAACTTGGCCGGGTTGATGTCGATGGCGATGATGCGCGCAGCCTTGGCTTTCACAGCGCCGATCACCGCAGACAGACCAATACCGCCCAGACCGAAGATGGCCACGGTGTCACCCGGTTTGACTTTGGCGGTGTTGAGCACGGCGCCGATGCCGGTGGTGACGCCGCAACCGAGCAGGCAAACCTTTTCCAGTGGGGCGTCTTTGGAAATCTTCGCTACGGAGATTTCCGGCAGCACGGTGTATTCCGAGAATGTCGAAGTACCCATGTAGTGGAAAATCGTTTCGCCCTTGTAGGAAAAACGCGAGGTGCCGTCCGGCATCAGACCTTTGCCCTGAGTCGCGCGAATCGCCTGACACAGGTTGGTCTTGCCCGACTTACAGAATTTGCACTGACCGCATTCCGGGGTGTACAGCGGAATCACGTGATCGCCAACGGCAACCGAGGTCACGCCCTCGCCGATCGCTTCAACGATGGCGCCACCTTCGTGGCCAAGGATCGACGGGAAGATGCCTTCCGGGTCAGCGCCGGACAGGGTGTAGGCGTCAGTGTGGCAAACACCGGAGGCGACGACGCGCAGCAATACTTCACCGGCCTTGGGCATGGCGACATCGACTTCTACGATTTCCAGCGGCTTTTTGGCCTCGAAGGCAACGGCGGCGCGCGACTTGATCATGCTGACTCTCCAGTGAATCCAATGAATAAAAAAACCAGACAGCGAGTGTAGTTCAGCGCTGGCTGATGAATAATCCGGACAAATGCAAAATATTATTGCCGTACAGGGATAATCCAATGTCCGAGAACCGCTGGGAAGGCATCGACGAGTTCGTCGCCGTCGCCGAGTGCAGCCAATTCACCGCTGCGGCTGAACGCCTTGGGGTTTCTTCCTCCCACGTCAGTCGACAAATCGTACGACTGGAAGAGCGCTTGCAGACGCGTCTGCTCTATCGCAGTACCCGCCGAGTGACGTTGACCGAGGCCGGGCAGACGTTCCTCCAGCATTGCCAACGTTTGCAGGATGGTCGCGAAGAAGCATTGCGCGCGGTCGGCGACCTGACCAGCGAACCGAAAGGCATGCTGCGCATGACCTGCGCGGTAGCGTACGGCGAACGCTTTATCGTGCCGCTGGTGACGCGGTTTATGGGGCTGTATCCGCAGTTGCGCATCGATATCGAGCTGAGCAATCGCCAACTCGATCTGGTGCATGAAGGGCTGGATCTGGCGATTCGGTTGGGTCGGTTACAGGACTCGCGATTGGTCGCCGCACGGCTGGCACCCCGGCGCATGTACCTGTGTGCGTCACCGTCCTACCTCGAACGGTATGGACGCCCACACAGTTTGTCGGAATTGAGTCGGCATAATTGCCTGATCGGCAGCTCGGACATTTGGCAACTGGAACAGAACGGGCGGGAATTTTCTCAGCGGGTGCAGGGAAACTGGCGCTGCAACAGTGGGCAAGCGGTGCTGGACGCGGCGTTGCAGGGCGTCGGGTTGTGTCAGTTGCCGGATTATTACGTGCTGGAGCACTTGCACAGTGGCGCGTTGATTTCGCTGCTGGAGGCGCATCAGCCGCCGAATACGGCGGTGTGGGCGTTGTATCCACAGCAACGGCATCTGTCGCCGAAGGTGCGCAAGTTGGTGGATTTTTTGAAGGAGGGATTGGCTGAGCGGCCGGAATATCGGAGCTGAGTTATGCGTCGCTTGGGCTATCGCTTTCGCGAGCAAGCCCGCTCCCACATTTGATCGCAGTTACCTGTCGAACACGGTCAAATGTGGGAGCGGGCTTGCTCGCGAAGGCAATCTGACAAACGCCACAACACTCAGCGGCGATTCGCCCAACGCTGGCGCAACCACTCCAGATCTTCCGGCCGCGTCACCTTGAGGTTATCCGCGCGCCCTTCGATCAGTCGCGGCTTCAGCCCCGCCCACTCCATCGCCGATGCTTCATCAGTAATCACGGCATCCGCAACAAGGCTGTCCGCCAACGCCCGATGCAACGCCCCAAGACGAAACATCTGCGGCGTATACGCCTGCCAGATCACGCTGCGATCGACGGTTTCAAGCACACGACCGTGCTTGTCGACCCGCTTCAACGTGTCGCGTGCCGGCACGGCGAGCAAACCGCCGACCGGGTCATCCATCAGTTCAGCAAGTAACTTGTCGAGATCATCACGACTCAGATTCGGCCGCGCCGCATCGTGCACCAGCACCCAATCGTCATCATCGGCACCCTGCGCATGCAAGTGCAGCAAGGCATTGAGCACCGAAGCCGATCGCTCGGCCCCGCCGTCAACCCGCTGAATTCGCGAGTCGCTTGCGCACGCCAGGTTCGGCCAGTAAGGATCATCGACAGCAAGACTGACCACCAGCCCTTGCAGGCTTGGGTGATCGAGGAAACAGCCGAGGCTGTGTTCGAGAATTGTGCGTCCGCCCAGCTGCAGGTATTGCTTGGGACGATCCGCGGCCATTCGGGCTCCGACGCCCGCGGCAGGAATCACGGCCCAGAAGGCCGGCAGGGAATTGATCATTGGGCCAACTGGTAGAGGGTTTCACCATCCTTGACCATGCCCAACTCATGGCGAGCACGTTCTTCAACGGTCTCCATCATCGAGGAAATCAGGATCGGTCGGACGAGGTCTTTCTGGATTTCCGAATAGACCGTGTCGGACGTCAGCGGCAGCTCGGTGTTGACGATGT
>NZ_JBIVJB010000135.1:0-8551 GCF_044750025.1 Pseudomonas sp. NPDC088885
GGTCAGGCTGCCGTTGACGTACAGCTCTTCCAGATGCTCGACCTGCTTGTAGAAGCGGTCGCTCAACGCTTTGATACGGACGTTTTCAGCAGCCATGTCTTCTTTGGCCACACGGAACGCTTCGCCCATGCCGACGATCTGGTGAGTCGCCAGGGTGCCGGAACGCATGCCACGCTCGTGACCGCCACCGTGCATGGTCGCTTCGATGCGCACACGCGGCTTGCGGCTGACGTACAGCGCACCGATGCCTTTAGGGCCGTAGGTTTTGTGGGCGGAGAACGACATCATGTCGACTTTCAGCTTCTGCAGGTCGATCTCGACCTTGCCAGTGGACTGAGCGGCGTCGACGTGGAACAGAATGCCCTTGGCGCGGAGCATTTCGCCGATCGCGGCGATGTCGTTAACGGTGCCGATTTCGTTGTTCACGTGCATCACGGAGACCAGAATGGTGTCTTCGCGCAGTGCCGCTTCAATCATCGCCGGGGTGATCAGACCGTCTTCAGTTGGCTCGAGGTAGGTCACTTCGAAACCTTCACGCTCCAGTTGGCGCATGGTGTCGAGGACAGCCTTGTGCTCAATCTTCGAGGTGATCAGGTGTTTGCCCTTGGAACCATAGAAATGTGCCGCACCCTTGATTGCCAGGTTGTCGGACTCAGTGGCACCGGAGGTCCATACGATTTCGCGCGGATCGGCGTTGACCAGATCGGCCACCTGACGACGGGCGTTTTCGACGGACTCTTCAGCTTTCCAGCCGAATACGTGGGAACGGGACGCCGGGTTACCGAAGTTTCCGTCAACCAGCAGGCATTCACTCATTTTTTGCGCAACGCGCGGATCGACCGGGGTGGTCGCAGAGTAATCAAGGTAAATCGGCAATTTCATGGACTATCTCCTAAATCAGGGCTGGCGTACCGCTAGCTCTTCGGCTGTCATTCGACGGCGGACGCTTCAATCTTGTCCAGGCGTGGCGCCTTGCTGTTGCAACGACGCTGGTCCTGACGCTGGGCTACTTCTTGCACCTCACGGCGAGTTACAAGATCAGCCAAGCTGATACCACTTAGAAATTCGTGAATCTGCAGGCTCAAATCGCACCACAGATGGTGAGTCAGACACGTATCGCCGGAATGGCAATCGCCCTGGCCCTGGCATTTGGTGGCATCAACCGATTCGTTTACCGCATCGATCACCTGGGCGACCTGGATGCCCTGCATGTCGCGGGACAACTGGTAGCCACCACCCGGGCCGCGAACACTGGAAACCAGGTTGCTGCGGCGCAGCTTGGCGAACAGCTGTTCGAGGTAGGACAGGGAGATGCCTTGGCGCTCGGAGATATCGGCCAGGGACACGGGCCCGTGCTGCGCGTGCAACGCCAGGTCAAGCATGGCGGTCACGGCGTATCGGCCTTTTGTAGTCAGTCGCATGGACAGTTACCACGGAGTTCAGAATGGGGCGAGTATGCAATTCCCGAGTATTTAAGTCAACTTTAAGACCTAGTACTTTAGTCAGGATTACCCGCAAAAGAGCGCGCGCATCATAGCAAAGGCTGGCGGCATGCAGCCAGCGGTACCGCGTTATCGTTCTTCGCGAGCAGGCTCGCTCCCACATTGGAATGCAATCCTCTGTGGGAGCGAGCCTGCTCGCGAAGAAAGCGCCGCGGTTTAACTGGCCTGGCTCTGATCCTTGTCCTTCACGCAGGCGAAGTCTTCCTCGCGCAGCTCAGGCAGATCTTTCGCACAGTAATTGCTGCCCAGATCCTTCAGCGCGCCGCACATCCCTTCCAGCCGCCCATCCACCGCTTGCAGGTGATCGAGCAACTGACCGATGGCGCGCGCCACCGGGTCGGGCATGTCTTCGCTGACGCCATAGGCATCAAAACCGATCTTCTCGGCCATGGCCTTGCGCTTGGCGTCCTGCTCTTCGTCGGATTTGACGATGATCCGCCCCGGAATTCCCACTACCGTGGCGCCCGGCGGCACTTCTTTAGTCACAACAGCATTAGAGCCGACCTTGGCACCGGCGCCGACGGTGAACGGGCCAAGCACCTTGGCGCCCGCACCCACCACAACACCGTCACCCAGTGTCGGGTGGCGCTTGCCTTTGTTCCAACTGGTGCCACCGAGGGTCACGCCCTGATAAATGGTCACGTCATCGCCAATCTCGGCGGTTTCACCAATGACGATGCCCATGCCGTGGTCGATAAAGAAGCGTCGACCGACTTTGGCGCCCGGATGAATTTCGATCCCGGTCAGCCAGCGACCGAAGTTCGACACCAGCCGCGCCAGCCATTTCAGCTCGTTACGCCACAGCATGCCGGCCAGTCGATGGATCCAGATTGCATGCATGCCGGGGTAGCAGGTCAGAACTTCAAAAGCGTTACGCGCCGCCGGGTCTCGATGGAACACGCTCTGGATATCTTCACGCAAACGCTCAAACATCATTTAGTCCTTCCGCTTTAGAAGCTCACCACTGGCCGCTTTTTGGGTTTCCGTGAGGATGCCACGCAAAATATTCATTTCCGCCCGGCTGACCGAGCTGCGTCCGTACAACCGGCGCAGGCGCGCCATCAAGTGCCGCGGCTTTTCCGGATCGAGAAATTCGATAGCGACCAGCGTCTGCTCCAGATGCTCATAAAAGCGCTCCAGCTCATCCATGGTCGCCAGCTCGGCGCTTTTCACCGAGGCCACTTCTTCTTTCTCGATCTTGCTCGGCTGACCTTGTGCAGCCAGCCAGGCCATGCGCACTTCATAGCTCAACACCTGCACCGCCGCCCCAAGGTTCAGCGAACTGAACTCAGGATCGGAGGGGATGTGCACGTGAAAGTGACATCGCTGCAGCTCGTCATTGGTCAGGCCGGAGTCTTCGCGACCGAACACCAAGGCGATTTCGGCGCCCTGCCCGGCTTCCTCGACCACTTTGGTGCCGCATTCGCGCGGATCCAGCAGCGGCCAGGGAATACGGCGATCTCGGGCGCTGGTGCCGAGCACCAGATTGCAGCCGACCAACGCGTCTTCCAGGGTGGCGACGACTTGCGCATTTTCAAGGATGTCACCGGCACCGGAGGCGCGAGCATCGGCCTCGTGGTGCGGAAACAGGCGCGGTTCGACCAGCACCAGTCGCGACAGACCCATGTTTTTCATGGCGCGCGCGGCCCCGCCTATGTTGCCGGGGTGGCTGGTATTGACCAGGACAACACGAATGTTCTGCAGCAAGGGAGGCGCTCTCGGACACAGGAAAGGGGTGCAAATCTTACAGAACAGCCTACCGTTAAGCTATGAAAGCGAACAGCGTCCTTCACCTGAAGAAAAGTTCTGATAGAATGCGCGGCTTTCTTTAACAACCTTAGGTGACACATCCATGCAGCCCATGCTGAATATCGCGCTGCGCGCCGCACGCACAGCCAGTGAACTGATCTTCCGCTCCATCGAGCGCCTGGATACCATCAAGGTCGACGAAAAAGACGCCAAGGATTATGTATCCGAGGTCGATCGCGCCGCTGAACAGAAAATCATCGACGCGCTGCGCAAGGCTTACCCGAACCACTCCATCCGCGGTGAAGAGACTGGCATGCACGCCGGTACCGGCATCGAAGGCGAAGAGTACCTGTGGATCATCGATCCGCTGGACGGCACCACCAACTTCCTGCGCGGCATTCCTCACTTCGCTGTCAGCATTGCCTGTAAGTACCGTGGTCGCCTGGAACACGCAGTGGTTCTGGACCCGGTTCGTCAGGAAGAATTCACCGCCAGCCGTGGTCGCGGCGCTCAACTGAACGGTCGTCGTCTGCGCGTCAGCGGTCGCACCAGCCTCGACGGCGCCCTGCTCGGCACGGGCTTCCCGTTCCGTGACGATCAAATGGACAACCTGGAAAACTATCTGGGCATGTTCCGCGCTCTGGTTGGCCAGACTGCCGGCATCCGCCGCGCCGGTTCGGCGAGCCTGGATCTGGCTTACGTGGCTGCCGGTCGTTTCGATGCGTTCTGGGAATCGGGTCTGTCCGAGTGGGACATGGCTGCAGGCGCCCTGCTGATTCAAGAAGCTGGCGGCCTGGTGAGCGACTTCACCGGCGGTCACGATTTCCTTGAAAAAGGCCACATCGTTGCCGGCAACACCAAATGCTTCAAGGCAGTTCTGACGGCGATCCAGCCGCACCTGCCGGCTTCGCTGAAGCGCTAAGCGTTACGCGAAACGAAAAAAAGCGCCCTTCGGGGTGCTTTTTTTATGCCCAGTGATTTGCTGGCGACCCTACGGACGGCTTCGCGCGCAAACCCCGTAGGAGCAAAGCTTGCTCGCGAAGAGGCCGGCACATCCAACATATTTATCGACTGTACAAATGTCTTCGCGGGCAAGCCTTGCTCCTACAAGGGCAACCCCCAAATCGCGGGCACAAAAAAAGCACCCCGCAGGGTGCTTCTTTCTAAACGATCGGCCTGTTACTGGCCCGGCTCGTTCTGCGACAGAATCAACTTACCTTCCTTGTCGACCGGAATCTGGTTGCCCGGATCACGATCCATGCGCACTTTGCCTTCCTTGCCATCCAGCGAATAACGCACGTCATAACCAACGACCTTGTCGCTGATGTCATTCACTGTGTTGCAGCGGGTTTGCGTGGTGGTGTAGGTATCGCGATTCTGCATACCTTCCTGCACCTTGTTACCGGCATAACCGCCACCGACTGCGCCAGCGACCGTGGCAATTTTCTTGCCGGTGCCGCCGCCGATCTGGTTACCCAACAGACCACCTGCCAGTGCACCGACTACCGTACCGGCAATCTGATGCTGATCTTTTACAGGCGCCTGGCGAGTGACCGTTACATCCTTGCACACTTCACGTGGTGTCTTGATCTGTGTCTTGACCGGCTCAACGGCCAAAACCTGCGCATACTCAGGGCCGCTTTTAACCAGGCTGTAGGTGGCAACAGCACCCCCGGCAGTGACACCGACAGCACCCAATACCGCACCAACCAGCAACGACTTGTTCACATGAACCTCCTGACCATCACATGCGGGACGCGCCCGCGCTTCTCCCAGCCTTGGAGCATAAAAAAAGGCGCGAGTTCAACTCGCGCCTTTTTTGGCTGACAACCGGGAAAACGCTACGCGTTATGGACGGTCGTCGACTTCCTTCTCAGTGTTTGCAGGAGGAATCAGGTCTTCTGTGCTCAGGTTCAGCCAGATCAGCACCACGTTGGCGATGTAGATCGACGAGTAAGTACCCGCCAATACACCAATGAACAGTGCGATGGAGAAACCGAACAGGTTATCGCCACCGAAGAACAGCAGTGCCGCGATCGCCAGCAACGTCGAGATCGAGGTCGCCATGGTGCGCAGCAGGGTTTGCGTGGTCGAGATGTTGATGTTCTCGATCAGCGTCGCCTTGCGCAGGACACGGAAGTTCTCACGCACCCGGTCGAATACGACGATGGTGTCGTTCAACGAGTAACCAATGATCGCCAGTACCGCCGCCAGTACCGTCAGGTCGAAAGTGATCTGGAAGAACGACAGGATACCGATGGTCACGATCACGTCGTGGATCAACGAAACAATAGCGCCGACCGCGAACTTCCACTGAAAGCGGAAAGCCAGGTAGATCAGGATGCCACCGAGCGCCAGCAGCATGCCGAGGCCGCCCTGGTCGCGCAGCTCTTCACCGACCTGCGGGCCAACGAACTCGACGCGCTTGACCGTCGCCGGGTTATCGCCGCCGAGCTTCTGCAGCGCTTGCGCGACCTGATGGCCCAGCTGCGGGTCTTCGCCCGGCATACGCACCAGCAAATCGGTAGTCGCACCGAAGCTCTGCACGATGGCTTCGTGGTAACCGGAAGTTACCAGCTCCTCACGCACCTTGGTGACGTCGGCCGGACGCTCGTAGGTCAGCTCGATGAGCGTACCGCCGGTGAAGTCCAGGCCCCAGTTCATGCCCTTGGTAGCGACACTGAACAAGGCCAGCAAGGTGAGGAATACTGTGACGCCGAACGCGAAGTTGCGAACGCCCATGAAGTTGATTGTACGTAACATGGCAGCCCCTTAAATCCACAACTTCTTGAAGTCACGTCCGCCAAAGATCAGGTTGACCATTGCGCGGGTCACCATGATGGCCGTGAACATCGAGGTAAAGATCCCGAGGGACATGGTCACTGCGAAACCTTTGACCGGGCCGGTGCCCATGGCAAAGAGAATCCCGCCGACCAACAGAGTTGTCAGGTTGGCGTCGAGAATCGCGGTGAATGCCCGGCCGAAGCCTTCGTTGATTGCACGCTGCACAGTCATGCCGGCGGCGATCTCTTCACGGATCCGCGAGAAGATCAGCACGTTGGCGTCGACCGCCATACCCATGGTCAGCACGATACCGGCGATACCTGGCAGGGTCAGTGTTGCCCCCAGCAGCGACATCAAGGCCAGCAGCAACACCATGTTCACTGCCAGTGCGACAGTCGCGATGATGCCGAAGAAGCGGTAGATGGCGATGATGAACAGCGACACGAACAGCATGCCCCACAGCGACGCATCGATACCTTTGGTGATGTTGTCAGCACCCAGGCTCGGGCCGATTGTGCGCTCTTCAGCGAAGTACATCGGTGCAGCCAGACCACCGGCACGCAGCAGCAGCGCCAGCTCGGACGACTCGCCCTGACCGTTCAGGCCAGTGATGCGGAACTGAGCACCCAGCGGCGACTGAATGGTCGCCAGGCTGATGATCTTCTTCTCTTCTTTAAACGTTTGCACCGCGACGTCTTTTTCGACGCCGTCGACCATCTGCTTGACGTAGGTGGTCACCGGACGCTGCTCGATGAAGATCACCGCCATGCTGCGACCGACGTTCGAACGGGTTGCGCGGCTCATCAGCTCGCCACCGTGACCATCCAGACGGATGTTCACTTCAGGCGTGCCGTGCTCGCCGAAACCGGCCTTGGCGTCGGTCACCTGGTCACCGGTGATGATCAGACCACGTTCGATCTGCGCAGCGGGACGATTGCCTTCACGGAACTCGAAAGTCTCGGAAGTGGCTTTCGAAGCACCCGGCTCTGCAGCCAGACGGAACTCAAGGTTGGCCGTCTTGCCGAGAATACGCTTGGCTTCGGCAGTGTCCTGCACGCCTGGCAGCTCAACCACGATGCGGTTGGCGCCCTGACGCTGGACGATCGGTTCGGCAACACCCAGCTCGTTGACGCGGTTACGTACCGTGGTCAAGTTCTGCTTGATGGAGGATTCACGGATTTCCGCCAGCTTGGCCGGGGTCATCGCCAGACGCAGTACCGGCTGACCGTTGAGGTCGGCCGGAACAATGTCGAAATCGTTGAAGTTCTTGCGGATCAGCGCACGGGCCTGTTCGCGGGAGTCTTCATCACTGAAGCCCAACTGAATGGCGCCATTGAGTTGCGGCAGGCTGCGATAACGCAGTTTCTCTTTGCGCAGCAGGCTCTTGACGTCGCCTTCGTAGACTTTCAGGCGTGCATCGAGGGCTTTGTCCATATCCACTTCCAGCAGGAAGTGCACACCACCGGACAAGTCCAGACCCAGCTTCATCGGGTGCGCGCCCAGATTGCGCAGCCATTGCGGGGTGGTCTGTGCCAGGTTCAGCGCGACGACGTAGTCATCACCCAATGCCTTGCGCACAACGTCTTTGGCCGGCAGCTGATCTTCAGCCTTGGTCAGACGGATCAGACCGCCCTTGCCGTTTGCCGCCAGTGTGGCTGCCTTGACGTTGATCCCGGATTCCTTGAGCGCAGTGCTCACGCGATCCAGATCAGCCTGATTGACTTGCAGCGCAGTGCTTGCACCGCTGACCTGAATGGCCGGGTCATCAGGATAAAGATTGGGAGCGGAATAAATCAGACCGACCGCCAGCACCGCCAGGATCAGAATGTATTTCCACAGAGGGTATTTGTTCAGCATCACGCCGCCCGTTATGAACGCGGGGCGCCTTGCGCGCCCCGTCGATTGAGTAGAAGTTGTTACCTTTAGATCGCTTTCAGCGTGCCTTTTGGCAGCGTGGCGGCGATGGCGCCTTTCTGGAATTTCATTTCGACGGTGTCGGAAACTTCCAGAACCACGAAGTCATCGGCAACTTTGGTGATCTTGCCGGCGATGCCGCCAGTGGTCACAACTTCGTCGCCCTTCGCAAGGCTGCTCAGCAGGTTCTTCTGCTCTTTGGCGCGCTTGGCCTGTGGACGCCAGATCATCAGGTAGAAGATGACCAGGAAACCGACCAGGAAAATCCACTCGAAACCGCCGCCCATTGGGCCGGCAGCAGCCGGTGCAGCCGCGTCAGCCATGGCGTTAGAGATAAAAAAGCTCATTTAGCACTCCAGTTGCAAATGTTGAATCTTGGGGTCAGAAAACTCAGTCCAAAGGCGGAACGGGGAGCCCGCGTTTGGCGTAGAAGGCATCGACAAAGGCGGCCAATGTACCCTGTTGAATAGCCTCGCGCAAACCAGCCATCAGCACCTGATAATGGATCAAGTTATGGATGTTATTGAGCATGCTTCCCAGCATTTCGCCGCACTTGTCCAGGTGATGCAGATAAGCGCGGGAGAAGTTCTGGAAGGTATAGC
>NZ_JBIVJB010000136.1:0-7008 GCF_044750025.1 Pseudomonas sp. NPDC088885
AACTGCTGGCCAGCGGTAAGTCGGTACGTTTCCTGGTGCCCGACGCGGTCCTGGCCTACATCGATGCGCACGGTCTATACCGTGCGTCGAACTGAACAAGGCGTGCTTCACTGATACGAATCACCGTGTCCCCAAGCCGCCGAATACACGAGCAAAACGAGTTTTATATGACTGACAAAGACGTAAGCAAAGTTAAGCGCAAAGGCACGTTCAAGAGCGCACCGCTGCCGGTCGAAGTAAAAACCGGCCCAGAGCTGGCTGGCGAAGAGCTGGTCAAAGTCGCTGTCGCTGCCCTTGAAGACGTCAAGGCGCAAGACATCCAGATCCTGGATGTTCGCGACAAGCAAAGCATCACCGACTTCATGATCATCGCCACCGGTACCTCCAACCGCCAGATCGGCGCGATGCTGGACAAGGTTCGCGAAGCGGTCAAAGCCCAGGGCGTCAAGCCATTGGGTGAAGAAGGCAAGGGCGACAGCGACTGGGTTCTGCTGGATATGGACGACGTGATCGTGCACATGATGACCGCCTCGGCGCGTCAGTTCTACGACCTGGAGCGTCTGTGGGCCGGTGCCGAACAAAGCCGTGCGGCAGATGCCAAGCATCACAGCCCGGAAAACACCCACGAGCATTTCACCAAGCTCAACAAAGACCAGCTGTAAGGGATTGCTGTGCGACTGCGCCTGATCGCCGTCGGTTCACGCATGCCCAAATGGGTGGAAGAAGGCTGGCATGAATATGCCAAGCGTCTTCCTTCCGAGCTGGCGCTGGAACTGGTGGAAATTCCGCTCAACACCCGCGGCAAGAATGCCGATGTGGCCCGCTTCATCCGTCAGGAAGGCGAAGCCATGCTGGCCAAGGTCGGGCCGAATGAGCGAATTGTGACCCTCGAAGTCCATGGCAAGCCCTGGAGCACCGAGCAGTTGGCGGTCGAACTCGATCGTTGGCGGCTGGATTCGCGCACGGTCAATTTCATGGTCGGTGGCCCGGAAGGGCTGGCGCCGGAAGTCTGTGCCCGCGCTGATCAACGCTGGTCGTTGTCGCCGCTGACGTTGCCGCACCCGCTGGTGCGGATTCTGATCGGCGAACAGTTGTACCGTGCCTGGACCGTGCTGTCCGGTCACCCTTACCACAAGTAATCCTGCCCTCATGTCTCAGCCGATCCGCATCAAGGACCACGAAAAGGACGCACGCCTGGTGCGTAGCCGCGTCGTGTTCGGGGCCGTGGCGATTGTGCTGTTGATTGGCGTGTTGATCGCGCGGCTGTATTACTTGCAGGTGATCCAGTACGACTATCACTCGACGCTCTCGGAAAACAATCGCGTCCATGTGCAGCCGATTCCGCCTACACGCGGGCTGATTTTCGACCGCAATGGCGTGGTGGTGGCGGACAACCGTCCGAGCTTCAGCCTGAGCATGACGCGCGAGCGTTCCGGCGACTGGCAGCAGGTGCTCGACGTCATCGTCGAAGTGCTTGAGCTGACGCCGGAAGACCGGGTGATTTTCGAGAAGCGCATGCGTCAGGGGCGCCGGCCGTTCGAGCCAGTGCCGATTCTGTTCGAGCTGAGCGAAGAACAGATCGCCCGCATCGCGGTGAATCAGTTCCGTCTGCCGGGCGTCGAAGTGGTGGCGCAATTGGTTCGTCACTACCCGCAGGGCGCGCATTTTGCGCACTCGGTGGGTTACATGGGGCGGATCAACGAGAAAGAGCTGAAGAGCCTCGATCCGGTCAACTACAGCGGCACCCACCACATCGGCAAGACCGGCATCGAGCGTTTCTACGAGCCGGAATTGCACGGTCAGGTCGGTTACGAAGAAGTGGAAACCAACGCCCGTGGCCGCGTGTTGCGCGTGCTCAAGCGTACCGATCCGATTCCCGGCAAAGACATCGTTCTGAGCCTGGACATCAAATTGCAGGAAGCCGCCGAAGCTGCACTGGGCGGTCGTCGTGGCGCGGTGGTGGCGCTCGATCCGAAGACCGGCGAAGTGCTGGCGATGGTCAGTCAGCCGAGCTTCGACCCGAACCTGTTCGTCACCGGCATCAGCTTCAAGGCTTACGCCGAGTTGCGCGATTCCATCGACCGGCCGCTGTTCAACCGTGTACTGCGTGGTCTGTACCCGCCGGGCTCGACGATCAAGCCAGCGGTGGCGATTGCCGGCCTCGATTCCGGTGTGATTACGGCGTCGAGCCGAGTGTTCGATCCGGGCTACTACATGCTGCCCAACTACGATCACAAATACCGTAACTGGAACCGCACCGGTGACGGCTTCGTAGACCTCGACACGGCGATCATGCGTTCCAACGACACCTACTTCTATGACCTGGCACACAAGCTCGGCATCGATCGGTTGTCGGCTTACATGAACAAGTTCGGCATTGGCCAGAAGGTCTCGCTGGACATGTTCGAAGAATCCCCCGGCCTGATGCCATCGCGCGAATGGAAGCGAGCGACGCGCAAGCAGGCCTGGTTCCCGGGCGAAACCCTGATTCTCGGGATCGGCCAGGGCTACATGCAATCGACCCCGCTGCAACTGGCGCAAGCCACCGCGCTGGTCGCCAACAAAGGCATCTGGAACCGTCCGCACCTGGCCAAATCCCTCGAAGGGCAGAAACCGGTGGACGAAAACCCGATGCCGGACATTGTTCTGCGCGATCCGTCGGACTGGAACAAGGTCAACCACGGCATGCAGCAAGTGATGCATGGCGCGCGGGGGACTGCGCGTAAAGCCGCGATCGGCGCGCAATACCGTATTGCCGGCAAGTCCGGTACCGCGCAGGTTGTCGCGATCAAGCAGGGTGAGAAGTACGACCGCTCCAAGGTTCAGGAGCGCCACCGTGACCACGCCTTGTTCGTCGGTTTTGCCCCGGCTGACGATCCGCGAATCGTTGTTTCGGTGATGGTCGAGAACGGTGAGTCCGGTTCCGGCGTTGCCGCGCCCGTGGTGCGTCAGGTCATGGACGCCTGGCTGCTCGATCCCGAAGGTCGATTGAAGGCCGAATACGCCAGCCCAATCAGTGCGGAGGCTACGGCCCGTGATGAATAATTTTGATCGCATGCTCTCCAGCGAGGATGTGATGCGTCGTCGTGCGACGTTGCTGCAACGTCTACACATCGATGGCCCGTTGTTGATTCTGTTGCTGATCCTCGCCGCCGGCAGCCTGTTCGTGCTGTATTCGGCGAGTGGCAAGAGCTGGGATCTGCTGGCCAAACAAGCCACCTCGTTTGGCATCGGCCTGGTGTCGATGATCGTCATCGCCCAGCTCGAACCGAGGTTCATGGCGCGTTGGGTGCCGCTCGGTTATGTGGTCGGGGTGGTGCTGCTGATGGTCGTGGACATCATGGGCCACAACGCCATGGGTGCAACGCGCTGGATCAACATCCCCGGGGTGATCCGCTTCCAGCCCTCGGAATTCATGAAGATCCTGATGCCGGCGACCATTGCCTGGTACCTGTCCAAACGCACGTTGCCGCCGCAACTCAAGCACGTCGGTATCAGCCTGATGCTGATCGGTGTGCCGTTTGTGCTGATCGTCCGTCAGCCTGACCTCGGCACATCGCTGCTGATTCTTGCTGGCGGCGCTTTCGTATTGTTCATGGGTGGCTTGCGCTGGCGCTGGATTCTCAGCGTGCTGGCGGCGGCGATTCCGGTGTCGGTGGCGATGTGGTTTTTCATCATGCACGACTACCAGAAGCAACGGATCCTGACGTTCCTCGATCCGGAAAGCGATCCGTTGGGCACCGGCTGGAACATCATTCAGTCGAAAGCGGCGATCGGTTCCGGCGGCGTGTTCGGCAAAGGCTGGCTGCTCGGTACTCAGTCTCACTTGGATTTTCTGCCGGAAAGCCACACCGACTTCATCATTGCCGTACTGGGCGAAGAGTTCGGCCTGGTGGGCATCTGCGCGTTGTTGCTGATCTATTTATTGCTGATTGGCCGGGGGCTGGTGATCACCGCTCAGGCGCAAACGCTGTTCGGTAAATTGCTTGCCGGTTCGTTGACCATGACGTTTTTTGTTTACGTTTTCGTCAACATCGGTATGGTCAGTGGCCTGTTGCCGGTTGTAGGGGTGCCGTTGCCGTTCATTAGCTACGGAGGAACTTCGCTGGTGACGCTGCTGTCAGCGTTTGGGGTTTTGATGTCGATCCATACCCATCGCAAGTGGATCGCACAGGTTTGAATAAGGTGAAGAGTTCAATGCAAGTAATGCGTGGCTGGGCGACTCGATGCGCGCCGTGGGTTGGCCTGGTTGGCCTCCTTGGGAGCGTGCAGGAAGCGCTGGCCGGCGAATACGAAGGCTCACCTCAGGTGGCCGAGTTCGTCGGTGAAATGACCCGCGATTATGGTTTCGCCGGTGAACAACTGATGGGTGTGTTCCGCGAGGCGCAGCGCAAACAGTCGATTCTCGACGCCATCTCCCGACCTGCCGAGCGGGTCAAACAGTGGAAAGAATATCGCCCGATGTTCATCACCGACGCGCGCATCGCCCGTGGTGTGGACTTCTGGCGTCAGCACGAGGCTACGCTGGCCCGTGCCGAGCAGGAATACGGCGTGCCGGCACAAGTCATCGTGTCGATCATCGGCGTCGAGACCTTTTTCGGACGTAATACCGGTAATTTCCGGGTGATCGATGCCTTGTCGACGCTCGGTTTCGACTATCCTCCCCGTGCCGAATTTTTCCGTAAGGAACTGCGTGAATTCCTGCTGCTGGCGCGTGAGGAACAGGTCGATCCATTGACCCTCAAAGGCTCGTACGCCGGGGCGATGGGCCTGCCGCAGTTCATGCCGAGCAGCTTCCGCGCCTACGCGGTGGATTTTGACGGTGACGGCCACATCAATATCTGGAACAACCCGGATGATGCGATCGGCAGCGTTGCCAGCTATTTCAAGCGTCACGGCTGGGTTGCGGGTGAGCCTGTGGTCAGCCGCGCCGATGTGCGGGGCGAGCAGGTCGATGAAGGCCTGACCACCGGCATCGAGCCGACAAAAACGGTCGGAGAGTTGCGGGCGCTGGGCTGGTCAAGTCATGATGCGCTGCGCGATGATATGCCGGTTACTGCATTTCGCCTCGAAGGCGAGAACGGCCCTGAATACTGGATGGGCCTGAAGAATTTCTACGCGATTACGCGTTATAACCGCAGCGTGATGTACGCCATGGCCGTACATCAACTGTCTGAACAGCTGGTACAAGCACGGGGCGTCAAGTAATGCAGGCATTGCCTAACAATAAACCCCTGAAGCTGGTGGCCTTCGCTGCGTTGGCAGTACTGGTCGCCAGTTGCACGACCAGCCGTTCGCCGACGCCGAAAACAACCTCATCCACTGCTGTGCGTGCGCAGCCGGGTCTGGACATCAACCGTGCGCACAAAGACGGCGCACCGTGGTGGGACGTCGATGTCTCGCGTATTCCCGATGCCACGCCGACCCTGCACACCGGCCCGTACAAGGCCAACCCGTACACCGTACTGGGCAAAACCTACTTCCCGTTGCAGGAATCCAAGACCTATGTCGCTTCCGGCACGGCGTCCTGGTACGGCACCAAGTTTCACGGTCAGAACACCGCCAACGGCGAGGTCTACGACCTGTATGGCATGAGTGCCGCCCACAAGACATTGCCACTGCCAAGTTACGTTCGGGTGACCAACCTGGACAATAACCGCACGGTGATTCTGCGGGTCAATGACCGTGGGCCGTTCTATTCCGATCGCATCATCGACTTGTCCTACGCCGCCGCGAAAAAACTCGGTTACGCCGAAACCGGCACTGCGCGCGTCAAGGTCGAAGGCATCGATCCGCAGCAATACTGGGCCGCCAAGGGCCGTCCGGCACCGCTGATGCTCAACGAGCCGCAGGTCGCGCAGAACAGCGCGCCGGTGATCACGGCTTCGGCCGGCACCGTCGAGCAATGGACGCCGCCACCGCAGCAACATGCCTCCGACACCGTCCCCGTGCCGATGAGTGCAAAAAAAAACGCTTCTGCAACAGCAACTGGCCAGTATCTGCAGGTGGGCGCGTTCGCCAACCCGGACGCTGCAGAACTCCTGAGGTCGAAGCTCAGCGGGATGGTGAGCGCTCCGGTGTTTATCAGCTCGATCGTGCGCAATCAGCAGACCCTGCATCGGGTTCGCCTGGGGCCGATCGGCTCGCCGGGTGAAATTGCCCAGGTGCAGAACAGCGTGCGCCTGGCCAACCTTGGTTCGCCAAGTGTGGTCACTGAATAAGTAGCAACGTAGAACTTGATTGACGGTTCACCAGCGATTGGGGGGTGAACCAGGTTGTTGGCTCGTCGAAGAACAAAAGCCCGGCAAGGGTGACTGGAGTGAGCAACTGAACCCGCGATGGCCCGTTAGAAAGCCATCTGATTAAATTTTGTCCGCAAGGGCAGTTTCCATTAGCGATTTCGAGAGACGGATGAACATCACCACCTTTGCCAAACGCCTGTGTCTGCTAGTCCCGCTGCTCCTCTCGCCAGCCGCCTTCGCGGCCGAGATGATGCCGTCGCCACCACAACTGGCCGCCAAAGCCTACGTTCTGATGGACGCCAGCAGCGGCAACGTGCTGGTAGAGAACAATGGTGACCAGCGTCTGCCACCGGCCAGCCTGACCAAACTGATGACCGCGTACATCGCGACCCTGGAAATCCGTCGTGGCCAGATCGGTGAAAACGATCCGGTGACCGTCAGCGAAAACGCCTGGCGCACCGGCGGTTCGCGGATGTTCATCAAGGTTGGTTCGCAGGTGACTGTCAGCGACCTGCTGCACGGCATCATCATCCAGTCCGGCAACGACGCCAGCGTCGCGTTGTCCGAGCACATCGCCGGCAGCGAAGATGCATTCGCTGACCTGATGAACAAGACGGTCACCGATCTGGGAATGACCAATACCCACTTCATGAACCCGACCGGTCTGCCAAACCCTGAGCACTATTCGTCGGCTCACGACATGGCGATTCTGGCCCGCGCGATCATCCACGAAGACCCGGCTCACTATGCGATCTACTCGCAGAAA
>NZ_JBIVJB010000136.1:7018-8452 GCF_044750025.1 Pseudomonas sp. NPDC088885
AAAGAGTTCTTCTGGAACGGCATCAAGCAGCCTAACCGCAACCTGCTGCTGTGGCGCGACAAGACCGTTGACGGTCTGAAAACCGGTCACACCGACGAAGCCGGCTACTGCATGGTGTCCTCGGCTGTACGTGACGGCCAGCGTCTGATCGCCGTGGTGTTCGGCACCAACAGCGAAGTGGCCCGCGCCGCTGAAACCCAGAAGCTGCTGACTTACGGTTTCCGCTTCTTCGAAACCCAGACCTTCTATCAGAAGGGCACCGAACTGGCTCAAGCCCCGGTGTGGAAAGGCACCACCAATCAAGTCAAGGCCGGCCTGGCTGAAGACCTGACCATGACCCTGCCAAAAGGCCAGCTGAAGAAGCTCGCTGCGAGCATGACCATGAACCCGCAACTGATCGCGCCAATCGCCAAGGGCGACGTGATCGGTAAAGTCGAAGTCAAACTGGAAGACAAGGTCGTGCACAGCGCTGACCTGATCGCTCTGGATGGCGTCGAGGAGGGTGGTATCTTCCGCCGCATGTGGGATAGCATCCGTCTATTCTTCTTCGGCTTGTTCAACTGATTTGTGTTGACCTGCATGGCCCCGCCCCGATCCGGTGCGGGGCCATGCGCGTTAACACGGCTTGCGCTCTAGAGGCCGTTACGCCATGACCGATACCGAAGTAAAGGCGCCAAAGATCGAATTCCCTGTAACGGATTATCCCGTTAAGGTGATCAGCGATACCGGTGTGGGCAACAAAGACAAGATCATCGACATCGTCAAAAAACACGCGACCATCAATGATGAGCGCATCGACGAGCGTCAAAGCACCAACGGCAAATACACCACCATCCAGTTGCACATCGTGGCGACCGATCAGGATCAGCTGTACAACATCAACAGCGAACTGCGGGCAACCGGTTTCGTGCACATGGTGCTGTGATGTCCGGCACGCTGGGCTTTCGTGAGCTCGGCCAGATGGCGTACGAGCCGGTCTGGCATGCCATGCAACGCTTTACCAACGAACGCGGCAGCGATGCCGCCGACGAAATCTGGCTCGTCGAACACCCGCCGGTGTTCACTCAGGGCCAGGCTGGCAAGGCCGAACACTTGTTGCTGCCGGGTGATATCCCGGTGGTGCAGGTCGATCGCGGCGGGCAAGTGACTTATCATGGCCCCGGCCAATTGGTCGCTTATCTGTTGCTGGATGTACGCAAGCTGGGTTTCGGCGTGCGTGATCTGGTCAGCCGCATGGAGCTTTGCCTGATCGAACTGCTGGCCAGCTACGGGGTAACCGCAGCGGCCAAGCCAGATGCTCCCGGCGTCTACGTCGACGGAGCGAAAATCGCTTCTCTGGGTTTGCGGATTCGCCACGGTTGTTCCTTTCATGGCCTGGCCCTGAACGTGGATATGAACCTGGAACCGTTTCGACGGATTAATCCCTGCTGCTAT
>NZ_JBIVJB010000137.1:0-8345 GCF_044750025.1 Pseudomonas sp. NPDC088885
AAACCAGGCAGGCTCACCACCCACCAGGCGCGTTCGATGTAGTCGCGGGCCGAAGCCAGCATGGTGCCCCACTCAGGGGTTGGCGGTTGTACGCCAAGGCCGAGGAAGCCCAACGCAGCGGCATCGAGAATCGCCGAGGAGAAGCTCAGGGTCGCCTGAACGATCAGCGGTGCCATGCAGTTCGGCAGCACAGTGATGAACATCAGGCGTGGCAGACCGGCACCCGCGAGGCGCGCAGCGGTCACGTAGTCGCGGTTCAGTTCGCCCATCACGGCGGCACGGGTCAGACGCACGTAGGACGGCAGGGAAACCACCGCAATCGCAATCACGGTGTTGATCAGGCCAGGGCCGAGGATGGCGACAATCGCCACAGCCAGCAGCAGCGACGGCAGGGCCAGCATGATGTCCATCAGACGCATGATGGTCGGGCCAATCATCTTCGGGAAGAAACCGGCGAACAGACCGAGGAGGATCCCCGGAATCAGCGACATCACCACCGAAGACAAGCCGATCAGCAGCGACAGGCGCGAGCCCTGAATCAGGCGCGACAGCAAATCACGGCCGAGTTCATCGGTGCCGAGCAGGAACTGAATCTGCCCGCCTTCAAGCCACGCCGGCGGCGTCAGCAGGAAGTCGCGGTATTGCTCGCTCGGGTTGTGCGGGGCGACCCACGGCGCGAACAGCGCGCAGAAAATCACCAGCAACATGAACATCAGGCCAGCAACCGCGCCTTTGTTCTTGGAGAAGGCTTGCCAGAATTCTTTGTACGGAGACGGGTACAGCAGGCTTTGATCCGCGGTGGTGGCGGACGTCGCTACTGAGGAAGTTGGAGTGCTCATTGGATTGGACCTCAGCGCTGATGACGGATGCGTGGGTTGGCAAAGCCGTAGAGGATGTCCACTACGAAGTTGACCAGAATCACCAGGCAGGCGATTAACAGGATGCCGTTTTGCACAACCGGATAGTCCCGGGCGCCGATGGCTTCGATCAGCCATTTACCGATACCGGGCCAGGAGAAAATGGTTTCGGTCAGGACTGCACCGGCCAGCAGGGTGCCGACTTGCAGGCCGACCACGGTGAGTACCGGAATCAGCGCGTTACGCAGACCGTGGACGAATACCACGCGCGACGGCGACAGGCCTTTGGCCTTGGCGGTGCGGATGTAGTCTTCACGCAGCACTTCGAGCATCGACGAACGGGTCATTCGCGCGATTACCGCCAGCGGAATGGTGCCGAGCACGATGGCCGGCAGGATCAGGTGATGCAGCGCGTCGAAGAACGCCCCGACGTCATCGGCCAGCAGCGTGTCGATCAGCATGAAACCGGTGCGCGGCTCGATGTCGTAGAGCAGGTCGATCCGCCCGGAAACCGGCGTCCAGCCCAGGCTCACCGAGAAGAACATGATGAGGATCAGGCCCCACCAGAAGATCGGCATCGAGTACCCCGCGAGGGAGATGCCCATCACCCCATGGTCGAACAGGGATCCTCGCTTGAGTGCCGCAATCACCCCGGCCAAAAGGCCCAGAATGCCGGCGAACAGCAGGGCGGCCATGGACAATTCCAGGGTCGCCGGGAATAGAGAGGAGAACTCGGTCCATACGCTGGTTCGCGTGCGCAGGGATTCACCGAGATCGCCTTGAGCCAGTTTGCCGATGTAGTCCAGATACTGGGCATACAACGGTTTGTTCAGACCTAGGCGTTCCATTGCCTGAGCGTGCATTTCGGGGTCGACCCGACGTTCGCCCATCATCACTTCCACGGGGTCGCCAGGGATCATGCGAATCAACGCGAAGGTCAGCAAGGTGATGCCGAAAAACGTGGGGATCAATAACCCCAGTCGGCGGGCAATAAAACTAAACATCTTGTGTAGTACCTCATCAGCCGGTTAGGCGTGCCCGGCGTCCCTGGGGTCAGGGACGCGGGGAGTTTCTTATCTACTTCACCTGGGTGGTGGCGAAGTTATTGGTTGTGAGAGGGCTGATTTGATAACCCTCTACGTTGTTGCGCATTGCCGTGAACATCCTGGTGTGGGCCATGCTGATCCATGGCTGATCCTGATTAAACAGCACTTGCGCCTGTTCGTAGAGCGCGGCGCGTTCGGCCGGATCTACTTTAGCCCGTGCTTCATCCAGCAGTGCCTGGAATTTCTCGTTGCACCAACGTGCATAGTTTTCGCCGTTCTTGGCCGCTTCACAACTGAGCATAGGCGTCAGGAAGTTATCCGGGTCGCCGTTGTCACCCGCCCATCCGGCAGACACCATGTCGTGCTCGCCGTTCTTGGCGCGTTTAAGCATTTCGCCCCATTCCATCACGCGGATGTCGATCTTGATCCCGACTTTCGCCAGATCAGCCTGCATCATTTGCGCGCCGAGCATCGGGTTCGGGTTGGTCGGGCCGCCGCCGTTACGGGTAAACAGAGTAAACACGGTGCCTTCCGGTACTCCGGCTTCCTTGAGCAGGGCGCGGGCCTTGTCCAGATCGCGTGGTGGGTTCTTCAGGTCATGGTTGTAGCCGAGCAAGGTCGGCGGGTAAGGGTTGACCGCGACCGAGGCGTTGCCTTTGCCGAACAGCGCGTTGACGTAGGCTTCCTTGTCGAAGGCGATGTCGATGGCCTTACGCACGCGCACGTCGCTCATGTATTTGTGGGTGGTGTTCATGGCGATGTACGAGACGGTCATCGCGTCGAGTTCTTCGACTTTCAGGTTGCTGTCTTTCTTGATGCTCGGGATGTCATCCGGTTTCGGATACAGCGCGACCTGGCACTCATTGGCCTTGAGCTTCTGCAAGCGCACGTTGTTGTCGGTGGCGATCGCCAGAATCAGTGCTTCGGCCGGTGGCTTGCCACGGAAGTAGTCCGGATTGGCCTTGAAACGAACCTGCGCATCCTTGGCGTAACGCTGGAAGATGAACGGGCCGGTGCCGATCGGCTTGCTGTTCAGGTCGCCGGTCTTGTTGGCCTTGAGCAACTGGTCGGCGTATTCGGCCGGGTAGATCGAGGAGAACGCCATCGCGATGTCGGCCAGGAATGGCGCTTCGCGGCGGGTCAGGGTGAACTTGACCGTGTTGTCGTCGACTTTTTCTACGCTTTTGAGCAGTTCTTTGAAGCCCATGCTTTCAAAGTACGGGAAGCCCACGCTCGACAGTTTGTGCCACGGGTGATTCGGATCCAGCTGGCGCTGGAAGCTCCAGACCACATCGTCGGCGTTCATGTCGCGGGTCGGCTTGAAGTATTCGGTGGTGTGAAACTTGACGCCTTTGCGCAGATGGAAGGTGTACGTCAGACCGTCTTCGCTGATGTCCCAGGATTCGGCGAGCGCCGGGATCACTTCAGTGCTGCCGGGTTTGAAATCGGCCAGGCGGTTGAAGATGGTTTCGGCCACAGCGTCTGCCGTGACTGCAGTTGTGTACTGAACCATATCGAAGCCTTCCGGGCTGGCTTCGGTGCAGACGACTAGGGGTTTGGCCGAGACGCCAACAGCGACACTCAGCAACGCAGCCGCGATGGCCGCACGTAGGGGAAGCATTTTCATCGATAACCCTCTGCAATCGGTTGAAGACAAAAAGCCGAACGGCCGACTCATCATGAGTCAGCCGTCGGCAGGCGTTTTACAGAATGTTGAACGGAATGGTGGTCACCAGACGGAACTCGTTGATGCTGCCGTCAGCCTGGTTTTCGCTGGCACGGTGAGCGGTGTAAGTGCCGCGAACCGTGGTGGCTTTGAGCGGGCCGCTCTGTACCGCGTAGGTTGCACCGATGCCGTATTCATAGTGGGTTTCGCCGTCCATCGCCTGCACGCCGTCGTAGCCGCCACCCTTGTAGTGAGTGCCGTCGATGCCCCAGCCGCGCGCCTGGTAGATGTTGAACTTCAGGCCTGGCACGCCGTATTCGGCCATGTTGATGCCGTAGGAAACCTGGAAGGATTTCTCGTTCGGGCCGTTGAAGTCGGACAGCAGGGAGTTGGCCAGGTAGATGCCGTTGGTTTCGTGCAGGTAGTCGAAGTACTCGTTACCGTTCACTTCCTGATACGAGAAGGTCAGGGTGTGGGCCAGGTGAGTCAGGCCGAACGACAGCGAGTAGGTGTCGTTGTCGATTTCGCCCAGCAGCTTTTTGCCTTCGTCGACGGTTTTGTAGTAGTTCAGGCCGGTGGTCAGGCTCAGTACCGAGCTGTCGCCCAATACGTGCGTGGCGCCGAAGTAGTACTGGTTCCAGATGTCTTCGGCCTGCGTGCCCCAGAGGCTGGTGGTCAGGCTGGCGAATGGCTGGTAGGAAATACCGGCGGTGTTGACGTGATCGGATTCCACCCGGCCGTTGCCGTACTCAGTGCGGAATTTTTGCAGGCTCTGCTCCGAACGTGGCGAGACGCGGTCGAAGGTCGCCACGTCGAATGCCAGGTTGTTGAGCTCTTCGCTGTGGATCGCGACACCTTCGAAGCTCGAAGGCAGGGCACGGTTACCGATCACGTCGACTTGCGGGCTGCTGAAGTTCATGCGGCCGGCGGTCAGGGTGGTGTTGGAAACACGCGCCTTGATGTTGGCCAGGCCCAGTTTGCTCCACTGATCAACGGCGTCGCCGTTGTCTTTGTGGGTCAGGGTACGGTTGTTACCGGAGGCCGGGCCGGTTTTCGGCGCGCCACCGTTACCGGATGCCAGGTTCTCGCGATCACGCTCCAGCGCGAGGGCGTTATAGGCTGCGATTTCAGTGCTGAAACCGACAGTACCTTCGGTGAAGCCCGAGTTGTACTTGACGATGGTGCCCTGAACCCAGTTGATCCGGCGGTCGGTCTCAGCCAGTTGACCGTCCTTTTTATAGGCGAACTTGGCGCCACGCTTCAGTTGCTCGTTGGCGTACCAGTTACGGGTCGAACCGCTGATCGATTGACCTTCGACGAAACCGCTGGCTTCCGCCTGGGCGCTCTTGTCGTTGATCGTCACCGGGGTGAACGCCTGGCTCTGGGTTTCCGCATAAGCGGTTGCGGTGATGCTGCTGATGGCCAGGGCCAATATCGCAGTGCTGCTCAGTTTCATGGGTGAAGCTCCTTTACTTTCTTTTTATGCCGGCTTTTTTGGGTTGGCCGGTTATTGGTTTAGAACTCATTCACACATCGCAAACGTTTGCCAAATGCCTGATTGGCGAATTTCGGCAAAGCGCTTGCGTGAGGGGCTAGACGGGCCCCTCAGCGTTGCGGCTAATCGGTTGGGTTAATCGATGCTGACACCCGAGAAAACGTTGCGTCCGAAGGGGCTCACCTTGAAGCCTTCGATTTTCGTGCTCAGTGGCTGGTTGACCGTCGAGTGGGCGACAGGCGTGATCGGCACTTGCTGTTTCAGCAACTGCTGAGCCTGTTTATAGAGAACGGTGCGCTGGTCGCGGTCGGTGACGACCTTGGCCTGTTTGATCAACTTGTCGTAAGCCGGATCGCACCACATGGAGTAGTTGTTGCCGCCAATGGCGTCGCAGCTGTACAGCGTGCCGAGCCAGTTGTCGGGATCACCGTTGTCGCCGGTCCAGCCAATCAGGCTGATGTCGTGCTCGCCATTCTTGGTGCGCTTGATGTACTCGCCCCATTCGTAACTGACGATTTTCACTTTCAGACCGATTTTGGCCCAGTCAGCCTGGAGCATTTCGGCCATCAGTTTGGCGTTCGGGTTGTACGGACGCTGCACCGGCATCGCCCACAGGGTGATTTCGGTGCCTTCCTTGACGCCCGCAGCCTTGAGCAGCTCTTTGGCTTTTTCCGGGTTGTAGGCGGCGTCTTTGATGCTGTCGTCGTAAGACCACTGGGTCGGCGGCATGGCGTTGACGGCCAGTTGGCCGGCGCCTTGATAAACAGCGTTGAGAATCCCTTGTTTATTCACCGCCATGTCCAATGCCTGGCGCACTTCGAGCTGATCGAACGGCTTGTGGCGGACGTTGTAGGCGATGTAACCGAGGTTGAAACCCGGTTTGGAGATCAGTTGCAGTTTCGGATCGTTCTTCAGCGCGTCGACATCGGCCGGACGCGGATGCAGGGTGATCTGGCACTCGTCAGCCTTGAGCTTCTGCACGCGCACGGAGGCGTCGGTGTTGATCGCGAAAATCAGGTTGTCGAGTTTGACCCGGCTCGGATCCCAGTACTGCTTGTTGCCGGTGAAGCGGATGTTCGAGTCTTTCTGATAGCTCTTGAACACGAACGGCCCGGTGCCGATCGGCTTCTGGTTGATGTCGCTCGGTTTGCCGTCGGCCAGCAGCTTGTCAGCGTATTCGGCGGACAGAACGGCGGCGAAGCTCATGGCGAGGTTCTGGATGAACGCGGCGTCGACGCTGTTGAGCGTGAACTCCACGGTCAGCGGCCCGGTCTTCTCGACCTTGGCGATGTTCTTGTTCAGGCTCATCCCGTTGAAATACGGGAACTCGGTCGGATAAGCCTTGCGGAATGGCTGCTGTGGATCAAGCATGCGATTAAACGTGAACAGCACGTCGTCGGCATTGAAGTCGCGGGTCGGCTTGAAGTACGGCGTTGTATGAAATTTCACACCTTCACGTAAGTGAAACGTGTACTTGAGACCATCCTCGGAAATGTCCCACTTGGTGGCCAGACCCGGTACGACATTGGTCGCGCCTTTTTCGAACTCGACCAGACGGTTGTAGATCGGTTCGGCGGCATCGTTATCGGTGGCCGTGGTGTATTGCGCGGTGTCGAAACCCGCGGGGCTGCCTTCAGAGCAGAACACCAGACTTTTGCTGGCGGCGAAACTCGCGGACGTGGCGGCCATCAGGCCGGCGCCCAGCAATGCGGAAAAAACCAAGGTATGGCGCATGACGCTCCCTCTTTTTTTAGTGTTGTGCAATGCGCCGCGTTTCGTCCTGAAACGTTGTGGTCGCATTGAGCTCAATCCAATACGTACGGCAAACCGGTGGCCCACACAGAAACTGGTCAGAACCCGACGGTATTAGCCGTGGGCCTGGCAGTAAATGCGTAAAAGCCTGAAAACCTCGTAGGAAAAGGCGACGCGGCCTCGCCACTGCAAGTCTCTGCAGCGGAATCGGCTGTAGGCAAATTCCTAACTTCCCGGCAGGTAAAACAGCGGCGACGTCATAAACGTCGCCGCTGCAGTGCCTTATTTGCTGACGCTGACGCCGTAGAAGGAATTCAAGCCGAATGGGCTGATCTTGAAGTCCTGCACGTTGGCGCGCATGGGTTGGTACACCGTCGAGTGAGCGATAGGTGTCATTGGGACTGCATCTTTGAGGACGTGTTGTGCCTCTTTGTACAGTTCGGTGCGCTTACCTTGGTCGGTTGTGCGCTTGGCTTCTTTGACGAGGCCGTCGAACTTCTTGTCGCACCACTTGGAGAAGTTGTTGCCGCTGAGCGAGTCGCAGCCGAACAGCACGTTCAGCCAGTTGTCCGGATCACCATTGTCACCGCTCCAGCCAATGATCATGGCCTGGTTCTCGCCACCTTTGGAGCGCTTGATGTACTCGCCCCACTCGTAGCTGGTGATCTTCACTTTCAAGCCGATCTTGGCCCAGTCGGACTGGAGCATTTCGGCCATCAGTTTGGCGTTCGGGTTGTATGGACGCTGAACCGGCATCGCCCACAGAACGATCTCGGTACCTTCCTTGACGCCGGCTTCCTTGAGCAGCTGTTTGGCTTTCTCAGGATCGTACTTGGCATCTTTGATGGTGGTGTCGTAAGACCACTGGGTCGGCGGCATGGCGTTGACGGCCAATTGGCCTGCGCCCTGATAAACCGAATCGATGATCTGTGGCTTGTTCACAGCCATGTCCAGCGCCTGACGCACGCGCAGGTCAGCCAGCGGGTTTGCCTCGTTGCTGCCTTTGACCTTGTCCATCACGTTGTAGGCGATGTAACCCAGGTTGAAACCCGCCTGGTCAGGCATCTTCAGTGCTGGATCTTCTTTCAGCGCTTTCAGGTCGGCCGGACGCGGGAACAGGGTGACCTGGCACTCGTTCTTTTTCAGCTTCTGAATACGTACCGACGGGTCGGTGGTGATGGCGAAGATCAGGTTGTCGATCTTCACGTCTTCAGGCTTCCAGTAGTCCTTGTTCCCGGTGTAGCGGATGTTGGAGTCTTTCTGGTAGCTCTTGAACACGAACGGGCCAGTGCCGATCGGCTTCTGGTTGATGTCGGCGGCTTTGCCTTCCTTGAGCAGCTGGGCAGCGTACTCGGCGGATTGCACCGAAGCGAAGCTCATGGCCATGTTCTGGATGAACGCGGCGTCGACTTCTTTCAGGGTGAACTTGACGGTGTGGTCGTCGACTTTATCGATCTTGGTGATGTTGGTGTCCATCCCCATGTCGGTGAAGTACGGGAATTCGGTCGGGTACGCCTTACGGAACGGGT
>NZ_JBIVJB010000138.1:0-8284 GCF_044750025.1 Pseudomonas sp. NPDC088885
AGAACATCCTGATGATCGGCCCGACAGGTGTCGGTAAAACCGAGATCGCCCGTCGTCTGGCGAAACTCGCCAACGCGCCGTTCATCAAAGTCGAAGCGACCAAGTTCACCGAAGTCGGCTACGTCGGCCGTGACGTCGAATCGATCATCCGTGATCTGGCCGACGCGGCGCTCAAGTTGCTCCGCGAGCAGGAAATGACCCGCGTTCGCCACCGCGCCGAAGACGCTGCCGAGGATCGTATCCTCGACGCGCTGCTGCCGCCGGCACGCATGGGCTTCAGCAATGAAGAAGCGCCAAGTTCCGATTCCAACACCCGTCAGCTGTTCCGCAAGCGTCTGCGCGAAGGTCAGCTGGATGACAAGGAGATCGAAATCGAAGTCGCCGAAGTGGCCGGCGTCGATATCTCCGCGCCACCGGGCATGGAAGAAATGACCAACCAGCTGCAGTCGTTGTTTGCCAACATGGGCAAGGGCAAGAAGAAGTCGCGCAAGCTCAAGGTCAAAGAAGCGCTGAAGCTGGTGCGTGACGAAGAAGCCGGGCGTCTGGTCAACGAAGAAGAGCTGAAAGCCAAAGCGCTGGAAGCGGTTGAGCAGCACGGCATCGTGTTCATCGACGAAATCGACAAAGTCGCCAAGCGTGGCAATGTCGGCGGCGCCGACGTCTCCCGTGAAGGCGTGCAGCGCGACTTGCTGCCGCTGATCGAAGGCTGCACCGTCAACACCAAACTGGGCATGGTCAAAACCGACCACATCCTGTTCATCGCGTCCGGTGCGTTCCACCTGAGCAAGCCGAGCGATCTGGTGCCTGAGCTGCAAGGTCGTCTGCCGATCCGCGTTGAACTGAAAGCGCTGAGCCCATCGGACTTCGAACGCATCCTCAGCGAACCGCACGCTTCGCTCACCGAGCAATACTGCGCACTGCTGAAAACCGAAGGCCTGAACATCCAGTTCCAGCCGGAAGGCATCAAGCGCATCGCCGAGATCGCCTGGCAGGTCAACGAGAAAACCGAGAACATCGGTGCCCGTCGCCTGCACACCCTGCTTGAGCGTCTGCTCGAAGAGGTGTCGTTCAGCGCCGGCGACATGGCCAGCACCCACGATGAGAAGCCGATTCTGATCGACGCCGAATACGTCAACAGCCACCTCGGCGAATTGGCGGAGAACGAAGACCTGTCCCGTTATATCCTGTAAGCAACTCTTACAGATGTAATGGAACTGTGGGAGCGAGCCTGCTCGCGAAGACGGCAGTACATTCAACCCTTGTGTTGACTGAACCACCGCTTTCGCGAGCAGGCTCGCTCCCACAAGGTTCCGCACTAGACGGATACCTGATCATGATCCCCACCGACATCAAACTGCACAAAGCCTCGAAAACCCTGACGCTCAAATACGCGTCCGGCGAGGAATACACCCTGCCCGCCGAATTTCTGCGCGTGCATTCTCCCTCCGCCGAGGTTCAAGGCCACGGCAATCCGATTCTGCAATTCGGCAAGATTCACGTCGGTCTGAGCAAAGTAGAACCGGCCGGTCAGTACGCACTGAAACTGACCTTCGACGACGGTCACGACAGTGGTCTGTTCACCTGGGAATACCTCTACGAGCTGGGGCGACGATTTGACGCACTCTGGGCCGATTATCTCGCCGAGCTCAAAGCCGCCGGAAAAACCCGCGATCCCGACGAGTCGATTGTCAAGCTGATGCTCTAGTCCGAGCCTCGCGCTCTTTAGAGGGCATTTTCTAACTTCATCTGTTTGAATGCTCCGCTGTGAGGCCGAGGATCGGCCCGCTTGCGAAAAAAATTAAACTCGGGTAACCAATGGAGCTGGCAAGTTCCCTGCAGTGCACTACGACTGTAAAACAGCTATGCAGAATTAACGGTCACCCGAGCAGTAGTACCTGGCATTGGCTGTGGAACTGCACAGCAGAAAACCGGGTACTCGTCTCAGGACAATGGAGCGTCGTAGATGAGTAACAAGAATAACGATGACTTGAAGTACCAAGCCTCGGAAAACACCTTGGGGCTTAATCCTGTCGTTGGGCTACGTGGAAAGGATCTGCTCGCCTCTGCTCGTATGGTGCTGAAACAGGCCATCAAACAACCGATCCATAGCGTCAAGCACGTGACCCATTTCGGCCTTGAGCTGAAGAACGTGTTGTTCGGCAAATCCGAACTGCAACCGGCCGGCGATGACCGTCGCTTCGTCGATCCTGCGTGGAGCCAGAACCCGCTCTACAAACGTTATCTGCAAACCTATCTGGCGTGGCGCAAGGAACTCCACTCCTGGATTGATGACAGCAACCTCTCACCGAAAGACATCGCGCGCGGCCACTTCGTCATCAACCTGATGACCGAAGCCATGGCCCCGACCAACTCGGCGGCCAACCCCGCAGCGGTCAAACGTTTCTTCGAAACCGGTGGCAAGAGCCTGCTCGACGGCCTCTCGCATCTGGCCAAGGATCTGGTACACAACGGCGGCATGCCGAGCCAGGTCAACATGGGCGCATTCGAGGTCGGCAAGAGCCTCGGCGTGACCGAAGGCGCAGTGGTGTTTCGCAACGACGTGCTGGAGCTGATCCAGTACAAGCCGATCACCGAGCAAGTCCACGAGCGTCCATTGCTGGTGGTGCCGCCACAGATCAACAAGTTCTACGTATTCGACCTCAGCCCGGACAAGAGCCTGGCGCGGTTCTGCCTGCGCAATAACGTGCAGACGTTTATCGTCAGCTGGCGCAACCCGACCAAGGCGCAGCGCGAGTGGGGCCTGTCGACGTACATCGATGCACTGAAAGAAGCGGTCGACGTGGTCACCGCAATTACCGGCAGCAAAGACATCAACATGCTTGGCGCCTGTTCCGGCGGCATCACCTGCACCGCCCTGCTCGGCCACTACGCGGCGATCGGCGAGAAGAAGGTCAACTCCCTCACGCTACTGGTGAGCGTGCTCGACACGACGCTGGACAGCGACGTCGCCCTGTTTGTCGACGAGCAGACCCTGGAGACCGCCAAGCGTCATTCGTATCAGGCCGGCGTGCTCGAAGGTAAAGACATGGCCAAGGTCTTTGCGTGGATGCGCCCGAACGACCTGATCTGGAACTACTGGGTCAACAACTACTTGCTCGGCAACGAGCCGCCGGTGTTCGACATCCTGTTCTGGAACAACGACACCACCCGGTTGCCGGCGGCGTTCCACGGCGACCTGATCGAGATGTTCAAAAACAACCCACTGATCCGCCCGAATGCACTGGAAGTGTGCGGCACGCCGATCGACCTCAAGCAGGTCACCGCCGATATCTTCTCGCTGGCCGGCACCAACGACCACATCACACCGTGGAAGTCCTGCTACAAGTCGGCGCAGTTGTTCGGTGGCAAGGTGGAGTTCGTGTTGTCGAGCAGCGGGCATATCCAGAGCATTCTGAATCCGCCGGGCAACCCGAAATCGCGCTACATGACCGGCGAAGAAATGGCCGCGAATGCCGATGACTGGCAAGAGAACTCGACCAAGCATACCGATTCCTGGTGGCTGCACTGGCAGGCCTGGCAGGCCGAACGCTCGGGCAACCTGAAAAAGGCCCCGCTGAAACTGGGCAACAAGGCACATCCGGCGGGCGAAGCTTCGCCGGGCACATACGTACACGAGCGGTAACTGACACCACCCCGTCATTGTGGGAGCGAGCCTGCTCGCGAAAGCGGTCATGCAATCAACATTGATGCTAGCTGACACGACGCCTTCGCGAGCAGGCTCGCTCCCACAGGGGGCGGGGTGTACTTGAAATCCACAGGGCCTGACGCATGCCGCAACCGTTCATATTCCGTACCGTCGATCTGGATGGGCAGACCCTCCGCACGGCGGTACGCCCCGGCAAGCCTCACTTGACGCCCTTGCTGATTTTCAACGGCATCGGCGCCAACCTGGAGCTGGTGTTTCCGTTTGTCGCGGCGCTGGATCCGGATCTGGAAGTGATCGCTTTCGACGTCCCCGGTGTCGGCGGCTCTTCGACGCCTAATCGGCCGTACCGTTTTCCCGGTCTGGCCAAACTGACGGCGCGGATGCTCGATTACCTCGACTACGGGCAGGTCAACGTCATCGGCGTGTCGTGGGGCGGTGCGCTCGCGCAGCAATTCGCCTACGACTACCCCGAGCGCTGCAAGAAACTGGTGCTGGCGGCGACCGCTGCCGGTGCGGTGATGGTGCCGGGCAAACCGAAAGTGTTGTGGATGATGGCCAGCCCACGGCGCTACATTCAGCCCTCGCACGTGATCCGCATCGCGCCGCTGATCTATGGCGGCTCGTTCCGTCGCGACCCGACCCTGGCCGCCAGCCACGCGGCGAAAGTACGTTCGGCGGGCAAGCTCGGTTATTACTGGCAACTGTTCGCCGGCCTCGGCTGGACGAGCATTCACTGGCTGCACAAGATCCATCAGCCGACGCTGGTGCTGGCCGGCGACGACGATCCGCTGATCCCGCTGATCAACATGCGCATGCTCGCCTGGCGCATTCCCAACGCGCAGTTGCACATCATCGATGACGGCCACCTGTTCCTGATCACCCGCGCCGAAGCCGTGGCGCCGATCATCATGAAATTCCTCCAGGAGGAACGGCAGCGCGCGGTGATGCACCCGCACCCGACACCGCTCGGCGGCTAAGGTCGGCGGCAGGCTTTATGCAGGGCTTTACCCGCAATTCGTGGCAGGACGCCACGCAAGCAGCAACCCGTAACAGCGTCTATGGTGTTCTGGTTCGGTGAGTGTGTTTTTGGCCTGAAGACGAAGGAGTGTTGAGTCATGCGCGACAAACCAGCGACGGGCGTGGTGCCCAGCCCCGCCGTGTTCATTAACGCACAGAGTGCGATCACCGGATTGCGCGGTCGCGACTTGCTTTCGACCCTGCGCAGCGTGGCCGCCCACGGTTTGCGTAACCCGGTGCACAGCGCGAAACACGCCTTGAAGCTCGGCGGCCAGTTGGGCCGCGTCCTGCTCGGTGAAACCCTGCACCCGACCAATCCGAACGACAGCCGTTTCGCTGACCCGGCGTGGAGCCTCAACCCGTTTTACCGCCGTAGCCTGCAGGCGTATCTGGCCTGGCAGAAACAGGTCAAAAGCTGGATCGACGAAAGCGACATGAACCCGGAAGACCGCGCCCGCGCGCACTTCGCCTTCACCCTGCTCAACGACGCCGTGGCGCCTTCCAACACCCTGCTCAATCCGCTGGCAGTCAAAGAGTTGTTCAACTCCGGCGGCCACAGTCTGGTGCGCGGCCTGGGTCATTTGTTCGATGATCTGCTGCACAACGATGGCCTGCCACGGCAGGTGACCAAGCAGGCTTTTGAAGTCGGCAAAACTGTCGCGACCACTACCGGCTCGGTGGTGTTTCGCAACGAGATGCTTGAGCTGATCCAGTACAAACCGATGAGCGAAAAGCAGTACGCCAAGCCGCTATTGGTGGTGCCGCCGCAGATCAACAAGTACTACATTTTCGACCTGAGCCCGCAGAACAGCTTCGTCCAGTACGCGCTGAAAAACGGTTTGCAGACGTTCATGATCAGTTGGCGCAACCCTGACGTGCGCCATCGCGAATGGGGCCTGTCGACCTACGTCGAAGCCGTGGAAGAGGCGATGAATATTTGCCGGGCGATCACCGGCGCCCGCGAGGTCAATCTGATGGGTGCTTGCGCTGGCGGACTGACCATCGCCGCCCTGCAAGGTCACTTACAGGCCAAGCGGCAGCTGCGCCGGGTCTCCAGTGCGACCTATCTGGTCAGCCTGCTCGACAGCGAAATCGAGACCTCGGCCACGCTGTTTGCCGATGAACAAACCCTCGAAGCGGCCAAGCGTCGCTCGTATCAAAAGGGCGTGCTTGATGGCCGCGACATGGCCAAGGTCTTCGCGTGGATGCGCCCCAACGATTTGATCTGGAGCTACTTCGTCAACAACTACCTGTTGGGCAAGGAGCCGCCGGCCTTCGACATTCTCTACTGGAACAACGACAACACACGCCTGCCCGCCGCGTTTCACGGTGACTTGCTGGACTTCTTCAAGCACAACCCACTGACCCATCCAGGCGGACTTGAGGTGTGCGGCACGCCGATCGACTTACAGAAAGTCACCGTCGACAGCTTCAGCGTCGCCGGCATGAACGACCACATCACCCCGTGGGATGCGGTGTATCGCTCGACCTTGCTGCTCGGTGGTGACCGACGCTTTGTGCTGTCCAACAGCGGCCATGTGCAGAGCATTCTCAACCCGCCGAGCAACCCGAAAGCCGCATACGTCGAGAACGCCAAGATGAGCAGCGACCCGCGCGCCTGGTACTACGACGCCAAACACGTCGACGGCAGCTGGTGGCCGCAGTGGCTGGAGTGGATACAGCAACGCTCCGGCGCGCAGCACGAAACCTCGTTCACCCTCGGCAACCCGAACTATCCACCGATGGAGGCAGCGCCCGGTACCTACGTGCGCGTGCGCTGACGCTTAACCGAACTTTTCTAAGAAGACTGGATGAAAACCCGCGACCGGATTCTCGAATGTGCTTTGCAACTGTTCAACGAAAAGGGCGAACCGAACGTCTCCACCATGGAAGTTGCCAACGAAATGGGCATCAGCCCGGGCAACCTCTACTACCACTTCCACGGCAAGGAACCGCTGATTCTCGGGCTGTTCGAACGCTTCCAGAATGAACTGGCGCCGCTGCTTGATCCGCCGTCGGATGTGGAACTGGCACCGGAGGATTACTGGCTGTTTTTGCATTTGATTGTGGAGCGGTTGGCGCAGTATCGCTTTCTGTTTCAGGACCTATCGAACCTGGCCGGGCGGCTGCCGAAACTGGCCAAGGGCATTCGTCATCTGCTCAATGCACTGAAGCGCACGCTGGCGTCGTTGCTGGCGCGGTTGAAGGCAGCGGGGCAGTTGGTCAGTGATACCCAGGCGTTGGGGCAGTTGGTGGAGCAGATCACCATGACGCTGCTGTTTTCGCTGGATTATCAGCGGATTCTGGATCGTGAGGGTGAGGTGCGGTTGGTCGTGTATCAGATCATGATGTTGGTGGCACCGCACCTGCTGCCGCCGGTGAAGGTCGCCACCGAACGGATGGCCCTGCAATACCTTGAAGATCATGACTGACGGAGCTATCTCTGCGGATGCAAATCCCCCTGTGGGAGCGGGCTTGCTCGCGAAAGCGATATATCAGTCGAATCAAATAGTGACTGACACGACGCCTTCGCGAGCAAGCCCGCTCCCACAGGGGATATGCAGTGGATTTGAGATTATCTACGCAAACAAAAACGCCCGACCTTCACAGGCCGGGCGTTTTGTTTTGTCCTGAAAAAATCAGGACTGACTGGTTGGCGTCGACGGGGTCGATGCGGCAGTCGGGGTTGCCACTGGAGTCGGTGCGGCGGCGGAGTTCGACGCGCTTACCGGAGCTGCCGGCGTGGCAGGTTTGGCTGCAGCAGGTGCTGCTGGCTTCGGCGCTGCGGCTTTCGGCGCGGCCGGTTTTTTCACTGCGGGTTTTTTCGCTGCTGCGGGTTTGGCCGCAGGCTTGGCAGCCGGTTTAGCGGCAGCGGTTTTCGCCGCTGGCTTGGCGGCCGGTTTGGCTGCTGCTTTTGTCGCAGGTTTAGCGGCTGGTTTCGCAGCGGCCTTAGCGGCAACTGGTTTGGCAGCTGCTTTAGCGGCAGGCTTGGCGGCGGCGGTTTTTGCAGCCGGTTTAGCGGCGGCCTTAGCTTTCGCTGCCGGCTTGGCCGCTGCTTTTGCTGCAGGTTTAGCCGCAGCTTTTACCAGTGGCTTGGCCGCGGTTTTGGCAGCAGGTTTGGCCGCAGCTGTTTTAGCAGCAGGTTTCGCCGCAGACGTTTTCGCCGCCACAGGCTGAGCTTTCAGACCGGTGAGTTTTTCGATCTGCTTGGTCAGCGTGTCGACCTTGCTGTTGAGCGCTTTGACTTCATTGCGGCTCGGTACGCCCAGGCGCGAAATCGCGCTGTTCAGGCGCTTGTCGAAAGCCCCTTCCAGCTCGTCCCACTTGCCCAGCGCGCGATCTTTCACGCCGCTGATGCGCGACTTGGCCGACGAAGCGGAATCCTTGGCGGCATCGACTTTTTTGCCGACTGCAGACTTGGTGAGCTTCTCGGCTTTCTCGCCGTCTTTGACCAATGTATCGAAGAGCTTGCTGCCGTCAGTGTCGATCTTCGAGTACACGCCTAAACCAGCCAGCCAGATTTTGCGGGAGTAGTCTTCGACTTTCCCGATCAACGAGAAGCCTTCTTAATCGGTGTTATTTTTACCAGCCATCCCGTTC